>CAZVPC010000049.1:0-17244 GCA_964629005.1 uncultured Pseudoalteromonadaceae bacterium
ATATTTTGGATCTGCTCACGCATTTGTTCAATTAAAACCTTTAATTCAACTGCGCTGGTTGTTATATCGGTATTAATAGATTTTGAACCTAAGGTGTTAGCTTCGCGGTTAAATTCTTGCATCATAAAATCAAGTCGTCGTCCTTGAGCACCGCCTTTGTTAAGAATTTTTTTTGTTTCGCTTACATGACTATTTAATCGGTCTAATTCTTCAGCTACATCCATTTTTTGTGCAAGTAATACTAATTCTTGTTCCACACGAGTTGAGTCGAGTTCGATATTGGCATCGGAAAATTTATCTTTAATGCGATTGCGTTGCCATTCAATAATAGCTGGCATTTGAGTTTTAACTTGTTCAGTTTCTATTGATATCCCGTTTAAACGCTGTTCGATCATGGCCTTTAAATTGTTGCCTTCACTAGCGCGAGCGTTGATAAAATCTTTTAAAGCGTGATCAAAACCAGCTAAAATTTCGGCTTGAATGATGTCCATATCCGCTTCTTCTGTTTCCATAACTCCAGGCCAACGAAGTATGTCAACAGGGTTGATTATGGCATTATTGGCTTGTTCGCTAATAGTATTAGCATGTTGAATTAACTGTTCAGCCAAATTTGTGTTTAAACTTAATTGCCCTTTTGCGGAGGGATTGGCATTAAAACGTAGATTACATTCTACTTTGCCACGGTTAAGTTGTTTACGAAAACGTTCTCGCAATACGGTTTCAAGGCTTCTAAATTGTTCGGGTAAGCGAAAATAGGTTTCTAAAAAACGTTGGTTTACTGAGCGAATTTCCCAAATAGCGTTGCCCCAATTACCTTTAATTTCTTGGCGTGCAAATGCTGTCATGCTGTGGATCATAAATAAAAGTCCAGATCAAAAGAATAGTTCTAATTATGCCTGAGCAGCTATTAAGTTTCTAGGGTAGTTGTTTTTTTAGAAGATCCTATTGTGATAACAGGATCTTTAGTCTCAATTAAAATAACGTGATTAGCTCTTTTTTAGCCAACGTTGTTTGATATGCTCGGCCACGCGAAAAGCATTGGCGTATATAGTGTAAGTATAAGGTACACTACCACCCGTTGGCATAAAGGAACCGTCGGTAACAAAAAGATTTTCAACTTCATGCGCTTGACAATATTTATTTAGTACCGATGTTTTGGGATTGTTGCCAAATCGACATCCCCCTGCTTGTAAATTTGCTGGTGGCGCGCCACTAACCCCAGAGGAAACATTTTTTGCGCCCATCGCTTTGAGAAATTGCTCTCCTTTTTCGGCAATGTACTCACCAACTTTTAAGTCATGTGGGTGGAATCCGATCCGAACTTTAGCGACAGCATCGCCCCATTTATCGGTAATGTTTTCATCTAAACTAACAAAGCAATCATCGGTAGGTAACCAATCATTAAAGACTTCAAAACGTAATGTTTTATAGGTAGTAAATTCTTTTTTCATATTGAGTTTGAGTTGTTCTCCCCAAACTAAAGTACCGCCATCATCTACTTCGGTACCCATTGCTCGTGCCACTGGGTTTTGATAAAACAAGAAGTCAATAGTGCCGCCTTTGATTGTTTTTTCACCATTATTTGATGGAAAAGTTTTATCAGTTATTTGATACCAGTCTTGTAGAGAGCGATTAATAAATGGGCCAACTTGGCTTAAATCTTTAACTTGTTGCGCAGTTAGCTGATCAAAAATAAAATCACCTTGTCCGGTGCCGCCAGCACTAAAAATTAAATTTTTACCCACTTGACCATTATTATTGGCTAAACCATGCGGAAATTTAGATCCCGTTGAAGCAAGTAATAACCGAGAAGTTTCAATTGCTTGACAAGCAACGACATAATATTGAGCAATGGCTTTATGTTTTCGTCCATGCCGATCATAAAAAAGTACAGCAGATATTTTTCCTTCATTATCGGTGGTAATTTTATATACTTTTGATTCGGGCCTGATCACACAATTTTCACTAGCAACCGCATGATTTAGCAATGCTGCTCGACCGCTACCTTTTGCACCCGAAGCACAACCATAATTACTACAGTAACCAGAATATTCACAACTTCTGCGTCCCATTGCCGGTTCAGAAAGCACAGCTCGAGGAATAGGGAAGGCATGAACACCTATCTGTGCCGAGGTTTTGTCAATCCATGAAGATATAGTATGTTCTGTTAACGGGGGATAATGAAAAGCTGTCGATCTAGGTGATTGAAAAGGATGTTCAACATGCCGACCAGAAACACCAATATGTTTGTCGACCATGGCATAATAGGGTTCAAGATCGTCATAAGTAATGGGCCAATCTTCAACATTTGCTCCTTCAATCGCGCCAAATTCAGATTTTAGGCGAAAATCTATCGGTTTAAGTCGATGAAAATAACCACTCATAAAATTAGAGGAGCCACCAACCACGGTGCCATTCCAAAAGGTCCAACCGGACTCACTTGTAGCTTCACCTTGCCAATATGAGTCACCGTTTTCATTATGGTATTTTTCTTCGATTACGTGCTGCTCATCACTCAATTTGGGATTATAAGCGTCGCGTAAACTAATGGCTAATTCATCCTTGTAGAATTCTTTTTCGGTTAACCAAGGGCCTTTTTCTAATACTAAAACTTTAGCACCCGCTTTTGCGAGTGTATAAGCAACGGGTGAAGCGCCTGCGCCACTGCCTATAATGCAAACATCATATTTCATGCTTTGTTGATCCTTTTTTCGGGCGCTATTTTTGTTGACGGTGACACCGAGTTAATTGCGATACGATAACTGCCGGGTAATTCGTAATAACGAGTGCCAACACTTGGTAAAGGAAAACCCGCTTGGTGTTTTAACCATTTTTCACCGATGCCATTGGGATTTCCCCCATAAATGGGAGGAGTTAACATTGCTTCAAAAACATAACCAAGCAGTGTTGATAACCAATTATTTCCAGCATTAGAGCCACTAATACCACGTAATATAGATTCTTTTTCGGTGTTTGATAATTCAACGAAAGGTTTTGATAATTGGCTTTGACTAAAACCATTTAACCAACCAACGCCTTTCTTGATAAAAGTAATTTCATCTGCTGCTATGGGTTGTAGGGTCACTACATTATGTAAATAATTTAGTGCCTTAATATCTTGTGCACTGGGGCCTGTTTTTGACTCAGGTAGTAGATGATTTAATACGGCATTTAATGTTTGCCAAAGTGGGGTGTTTTGCCAGTTATCAGTAATTTTGAGATTATTACTGGCGAGCAACGGAGCTGATAAAGTGGTTGTCGCTAGTGCACCGGCAGCTGATTTTAAAAAAACTCTACGCGACGGTGAAGTGTCACCAGTAAACCATGTTTTATTTTTAAGCCATTGAGGTGCCTGATAATTTTTGTCAAAAAAAGAATGCATGTTAACTCTCGTTTTTTGTGACTGACGGTTGTGTGAGAGGATCATTGGCCGCCAAGGAATGTTTTGCTGGTTTAGAAGTCGCTTGCCATTTTGTTAAAAATGCTAGCCAAATTTTGGCTGAATATTCGCCGTTATTTTGTAATTCTGCGGTATCTTTTGATAAGATCATTTTTCCTGTTCCGGTTGACACATACATGTGTGGGTACCCAAGCACCGGTGGTAAAGCTTTCATGAAATCGGCATTTTCATTATCGTCACTAACATTTATTTTTAATAACACAAATTTACTGTGTAGCGTTTGATAAACATTAGGATTTTTTTCTAGAAAGGCATCCATTTTATTACACCAAGTACACCAATTTCCACCAACTTCAATAAGTACGTTGCGATTGGTTTTATTGGCTAAGGCAATAGCGGCGGTAGCATCTTTAAAGGGGTCTCGACTTTCATCATAAATTTTACTGTATTCGGGTAGATCACGGGCTTCAATTTTAGCTTCTGTAGCTAAGCTGAACAAAGTACTGAGAATGAAAATAATTAAATAACGCATAAATTTCCTGATAATTGATTTTTTCTTGGTACGGATTTTCTCTTCGTACGACTTAGTGCAAAAGACCTTGTTGCCGTCAACTATATTTCAAATTGATGGTAAGATCATTTCTCGCTACAAAAAAAATTGCTTAGGCGTTATAATATGCGACACTTTTTTCATAGGAATAATATTATGCGTCCTAGCGGCAGAACAGCCGGACAGATCCGTCCGATCACCATTACTCGTCAATTTACAGCTCATGCCGAAGGTTCAGTATTAATTGAATTTGGCGATACCAAAGTTATTTGTACAGCTACGGTTGAAGACACTGTACCACGTTTTCTTAAAGGCCAAGGTAAAGGATGGATCACCGCAGAATACGGCATGTTACCACGTTCAACTCATACTCGTATGCGTCGTGAAGCAGCTAGTGGTAAACAAGGGGGGCGCACGCTAGAAATTTCTCGTTTAATCGCTCGTTCTTTACGTGCAGCAGTTGATTTAACCGCTTTAGGTGAAAACATGATCACGGTTGATTGTGATGTTATTCAGGCTGATGGCGGTACTCGTACTGCTTCCATTACCGGGGCTTGTGTTGCGCTTGTTGATGCTTTAAATCATATGCGCACCAAAGGAACGTTAAAAACGAATCCGCTCAAACATATGATCGCTGCCGTTTCTGTTGGTATATATCAAGGCGAACCTGTTGCTGATCTCGATTATGCTGAAGACTCCGCCGCTGATACCGATATGAATGTAGTGATGACAGATACGGGAAAACTCATCGAAATTCAGGGAACAGCAGAAGAAGAGCCGTTTAGCTTTGAAGAAATGCAAGCAATGTTACAACTTGCTAAACACGGGATTGATGAACTATTTGACGAACAAAAAACAGCATTGAGTTAATTTAGGCGTGTTTGGAAGAGTGAAATGAAAGCATATCAACAAGAATTTATTGAATTTGCCCTTGAAAAGAAAGTGTTGAAATTTGGTGAATTTATTTTGAAATCAGGTCGTACTAGCCCTTATTTTTTTAATGCGGGATTATTTAATACCGGCAGAGATTTAGCTCGATTAGGGCGATTTTACGCAGCGGCTCTTAATGAAACCAATATCGATTTTGAACTGCTTTTTGGTCCTGCTTATAAAGGTATTCCTATTGCCACCACCACCGCCGTTGCGCTTGCTGATCATTATGATAGGGATATTCCTTATTGTTTTAATCGTAAGGAAGCGAAAAAACATGGTGAAGGCGGCAGTCTGGTTGGCGCTGAGTTAACCGGAAAAGTGATGTTAGTGGATGATGTTATTACCGCTGGTACCGCGATCCGTGAAGCTATGGAAATTATCAAAGCCAATGGGGCTGAGTTATCGGGGGTCTTGATCGCCCTTGATCGCCAAGAAAAAGGACAAGGTGATTTGTCTGCTATTCAAGAAGTTGAACGCGATTTTAATACTCAGGTACTTGCTATTATTACCTTAGCGGATCTAATTTTTTATCTTGAAAGCAAGCCAGATATGGCTGCGAATTTAGCGACGATAGTGCAATATCAAGCAGCGTATGGGATTTAACAAAAGCCAATAAAAATCAAGCTGTTAGCTGAAGTTGAACATTAACTGTTGTTTCATTGGCTTGATTGATTTTTGAATAAAAGCTTTCTATACGTTTGGCGCGTTGTTGCACTTCTGCTGAGCGGCTAGTTGTATTTTGCTTTTGACCTTTTAAAGTGGAATTACCAACGTTGCTAACTCCCTTAGTTGTGCTATCAGTTTGTGGTTCAATCGCATTTTTTAATAATTCTGATTGTGCAGTGACTATATTTTTAGTTGCTTGCACGGCAACACTTCTGTCTTGAGCTGAAGGATCAACAGGTGCTAATGCGGCAGCATGAACCTTTAACATTTTAGTTATGGTTGCTCGAGGCTTTCCAGCAATAGGGGAAGAGTCCACTGATACTTCACCACTGACCGCGTAATTTTTTCCATCGGGACCTTTTTTAAAACTGAAAGTAGGTGCTCCGGTAGTTTCACCGCCAACCGTAGCATGAGCTGATTCATGCGCTCTTACTTGTTGATCTCGCTTTTGTAAGCTGATTATTTGTTGTTTTATAGCAAGTTCTTGCGCTTGTGCTTTTCGTTGAGATTCGTTTTGTTGAGCTTTATCTTTTTCACTCAAATTTGAATTGTTTTTGGTTGGGTCAGTTTGAGTTTGATCTGAATTTTTGCTTTGTTGCTCGTTAGTCTTTTGTTGTTTATCGTTGACAGTTGTACTTTGGGACTTGGCTTGTTTTTGCCGATTAGAGAAGTCGACTTGATCATTAATTTGTGCGGCGGTTCTGCCTTTATCTTTGTCACCACCAACGACTTTTTCAGCAGTCGATTGATTAGCCGCCGCTGGTGGGCTGATAACTTCTCGCAAATTATTTTCACGACGCAAATCATCCGTTGGTGGGTTAACCACTGTTGCTAACGGTAAACTACTTAATTGCGCAGTGATGTTCATAAAAAAAACTCAAAAACGACACTTTAGTGTTTCGATATTAATTTGGTCGAAAAACTAAGCTCGCACATCGATTAAGGTACCTAGTACCTTGTCTGCTGATTGAATAACGCCCGCAGATGCTTGAGACTGTGCCTCCGCTACTTTTAAATCAACCACTGATTGGGTCAGTCCGCCAGAAGAGTTTACTTGGCCAGTCTGGCTAGTTTGATTAGTTTGGCTGGTTTGGTTTGTTTGACTGCTTTGCTCCGAGGTTTCTGCTCGGTTTGATTCTCTCGTATCTTGTCGTTGTGTTTCTGTTTCTTGCGGCTCTGATACCGCTTGGCGTAATTCGGTATTAGATTGTTGATTAGCAGAAGTTTGCTGGGCAATGTCAGTTGCTGCACGACCTGCAGTTTCTCTAGCTTGTTGTAAGCCTTGTACGCCAGAATTTAAGGCTGATTGAATTTGCATACGTTCTGATCCTAAATAAACAATTACCACTGTTGTTTAATTATTAACCAAAAGAGCTAAAAAGTAAACTTAATTATAAAATATTGCCAATTTATGTGCGTGATAGCGAATAAAAGGAGTTACTTTATCGTGTAAGCTTCTAAAGAAATGCCAGATATTTTGAAACAGACAAACTCAGCCTGATATTGACTATTATTCTCTAAGTTTGCAAAGGCTTTTTTAGAAATAAGTATTTCACCTTTTTGCGCAATATCTTCGCCAAACTTACTGGCACAATTGACAACATCACCAAAAATATCGCCATCTTCAGTACGTAGAAAACGCCCATAATCAATACCTATAGAAACACAAATATCCCATTGAGTTGGTGTTTGGCTATTAATTTGATCAAGCGTGTTATTAATTTCTATTGCGCTATCAATAACGTCTTGGGCACTATCAAAACAAGCAAACACATCATCGGCCACAAATTTAATTAATTCGCCCGAATGAGCCTTAATTATGGGTTCAACAACGGCTTGCATTTTTTCGATCATCGCTAAATAATAAACAATACCGTATCGTTGCGTCACTAAAGAAAAGCCCGACATATCAGTGATCATAATATAACCATGAACACCATATTTAGACCATAACTGTTCTTCTATTTTGTATTTTTTGGCATGATCAGTGAGGCTAAAAAATTCAGTTAGCATTGATTTAAATTCATTCATCCCAAGCCCTTAAACGATATATTAGAGTAGGTATATTAAGTGTAGTATTTTCCTTAAAAAAGGGATGAAAAATGGTAACTTATTTGAAAAATTTTAATCGCTCATTATAAACAGCATTAATTAAGTCAATTTCTACGCCTTCCTTTACAGAGCCGACTAAAGCGTTAATAACTTCTTTTTTAAACGCGCTATTTAAAAAGAATTTTTTAATGGCTAATAATTCTCTTTTACATGCAATTGGCGCAAATTTAATGGCTTCTGCGGGCGTACTAACTTTGGCATACTGCACCCCTTTCGCTAGCACACAACGTTCATAGAGACGTTTCATTTTTTTGAATTCTGGGGTTTTTGTTAAATTATTTGCCTGAGCAAATTCACCCGCCAATAATAGGGAGGAAAAAAGTAGCAGTAATAAAGCGGCAATAAACTTTTTCATTAGTTTTCCTGTTCAATAATCGGCATAGAAAAACTCACCGATGGGGACAATTTACCTTCAAGTCTATCATTATCGATGGCAGTCACACGATAACAATAATCCTTACCACTTTTAACATCAACATCAACATAGCTTTCATTTGTTCGGTTAACCTTAGCAACTTTACGTAACCCAGAGCAGGAGTTATTGCTACTGCGATAAATTTGATATTGGCGAAGGTCGTCATTGATTATTGCTTGCCAAGAAACCTGTAGACCATTTACATTTTGTTTAATAGACAAGCCTGCAATGGTTGTTGGTACCGCTTTGGTGGTCGCATCAATCACCTCAGAATAATTGCCAACAGCCGAAAACTTATTATAGCTAGCAATTTTATAATAGTAATGAGTGCCATCATTTAAACTTGAAAATAGACTGCCGTCATCTTGATATTGACTGGTGGCAATATTGGTTATTTTCTCAATTTCTTCAAAATATCCTTTTTTATTTTTGCGTTGAATAATGTAGCCAATATCATCATGATCCATTGATTTATCCCAAGTTAAAATAACCTTTTTAACTTGGTCGGTTGTTGCCGAAAAATTGGTGGGAGGGGAGGGCAATTTTTTGGTTTTACCTTGTACAATATTAGAGGCAGGCGTTTCTAAAAAATCGTCGAAGGCCGTTAATTGGTATTGGTATTGACTACCTTCACGTAGTTGTTTTTTATCAAAATCTTGATAGCGTTGTTGCTCGGTAGCGGTGATGGTTTTCACCAATTGCCATGCGGATTGATTGCGTGCTTTTCGATAAACTTTGTAACCGTTGATGTGTTCTACTTTATGCCAAGCTAAAATGATTGTTCGTAATAGATTATCTTGGGCGATGCTCAATTGTAACGTTAATGGACTCTCGATTTGTTGAACTGCCGAAAATGTACTAGTTAAACTCTCTTTGTCGGTTGCGGAGAGCTTATACGAAGTTTTTGCATACGCTTTTAAATCATGGTCTTCATAATAGGTGTCATCAATATCTGCAAGTTTTATCCATGGCTCTTGATTCCATTTTCGATAAAGAGAATAGTGATCAAGATCCACTTCTTCATTTTTTTGCCAGTCTATTCTAATAAAATTTTGTTCGGCACTAACGGTTAAATTTTTCGGTTGGGCGGGTAAAGCTTTGGTGGTGGCGTTTACCGCAGTAGTTACACTACCCTTTGCGCCAAACAGATTTTTAGCCGCAATAGCATAGTGATAAGTTTCGCCGTCTGTTAACGATTTTTTATCATTACCATCAATATATTCATGTTGCTGATAACCTTTTACAAAGGCAACTTCTGTTAATAAATCACCTGATTTAAATTCACCTGCTTTGCGAAATATAACATAACCGCTAATATCGCTATCGTTAATGGCTTGCCATGTTAATTTGACTTTTTTAACCAACGTTGACTGTGTTATTAAGTTAGTTGGCGCTAAAGGTAATTCTTTTGTGTAAACAATAATTTCTGCTGATCTAGGGGTTTCGGTAAATTGATCAAAAGCGGCAATAGTGTAACTATATTCATGCCCGTCTTGCAGTTGTTTTTCGTCGCTGAAAGTAGCACGATTAATGTCGGTTATTTTAGTGATACGTTGCCACGTATTGGCAATATTATCTTTGCGATAAATATTATAACCATTGCCTTTATTGGTATGCTGCCATGACAATTGCGCTTTGCGTAATCGTTTTATGCCATCAGACTTTAAAATTAAAGCAGGCTCGGTATGCAAGGTTAATATTTCTGAATGATCACTCTCTCCGGTATTACTATAGGCGGTAACATAGAGTTGATAATCAGCGTTAGCGATGAAATTTTTATCAAGAATAACGGAGTAACTTAGCTGCGAGCCTTTGGCAATTGAATGCACTTTTTTCCATTGATTATCGTTTACTTTTTGGTAAAAATTGTAACCGAGTATGCCTTGATTATTTAACTGTGGTACAAAATCAATTTTAATACCATGTAAGAGATTTTTTGAAGATAAAATAGTTGGCGGTTGCAAACTCGTATCCACAACAGTGCCAAATGTTTCAGCGCTAACTATTTGCTGACCTTTAATTTCGCTGCCATTGTCTAAAACGAGATCTAAACGATAAAAGTAATGTCCTTGCACATCATCTTGATATTGTGTTTCTTCAACACTAGCGACAAATTCAAATAAACCGTCTGCAGATTCACCACGATAAACATTAGTATAAAAAGCGGAGACATCGTCGTTAATTACCCAACTAATAAATACACCTGAATCTTTAGCGACTGCCTTAATATCATGAAAATATTCTATTTCCTCTGCGGTTGAGTCGTCACTGGCAGCAGCGTCATTTGCAGTAGAGGATTGAATAATAGCTTGTTCAATGGCCAAAGCTAAGGTTTTTGAATGCTGTAGTACATCTCCGCGACTATTATATGACTCTGTCCACGTTTGACTAATGCGCCTTGCAATCACATCCACAAGTTTTATGGTGACTTGAATCGAGCTGCCAATTTTGTCTATTTCACCCGTTAAAACAAAACTAACGCCCATTTCTTGTCCGTAGGCAATAACTAAGTCGGTATCGGTTACTTGTGCACCACCAATACGATATAGCACCGCTTCCATGTCGCGACGAGACATCACCGAAATTTGTGGTGACTTATTTAATGATGTTTCTAAAGAATAAAGTAATTCTGCATCGGCACCAATAGCATCCATACTGATTGGCTTAAAATTAAATAAGGCGATTGAATTAATACTAGCTGCGAGTACAAAAGTATTGAAACTAAAAGCAAGACCGATAAATACTGCTAATATCCGTAAATATTTCATCCGTTGCCCTTTTACTTAATTAAAGCGATGATCTTCAATAATCGATTGTAAATATTTATTAGCTTGGGTGGTAATGGGAGAGCCAATAACCGATTTTAATTTTTCATCAAAAATAGCATCAACGAATTGTTCAACAGCGTTTAAGTCTTCCTTGCGGCGTAAAAATAGATCTTCACCTTTTTCAAAATATTTCTTTTCAAGGTTACGCAAAGGTTGCAGTACATCGCGAGATAATTCCTCTACTACTTCGGTGGCCATTTTTTGTAATAATTCAGTATCAGTAGGGATCTCTAATGGATCAAATTCAATACCAGCGTTTTTTATTCCTTCATTTGATTGATCTTCAACAATGTTTTTTCGTTCAATGGTTTCAACACGAGTATTAGCGCCAGTGGCTACATCGACAATACGAAATGATAATTGAATGAAACCAACTTTTTTCATGTGTTTTACTTCATACTCTTTTTCATCATATTTTGGCACCATAATTTTTGCTTGTGGCGCATGTTTTAACTCCGCTTTTTTAGCATTGGGATTCATCGCTTTCCAATTTAAATAATCAATGTTGTCCGATATTTCTTCACCGACTTTGTATCTAACAGTTTTTGAACTGATTGATTGTGAGGCATCAACTTTATAAAGTAATACGCTACCCATTATCGCCACATCAATACCATAAATACGGCCCATTTCTTGAGCACTTGATTCAGAAACCACACCAATTTGACCTAATTTCATTTCTTCAAGAATAGATTTTAAATTCTCACGTTCAAGAATATTGATATCTTTGCTCGCACTATTGAATAAATTTGAAATTAAATTATTGGCGACTAAAACGCCAGCATCGTTGTTATACGACGGACTTTTAAAATCAAAAACAGCGATAGATTTTTTGATCCGCTCTGAAATAGCATCTTCAACTTTTTTTGTGGCGGTAAATAAATTAGCATGTTCAGGAGAAAATTCCGCAATTAAGCGTAAAAGATACCAAGCAGAACCAAATTTACCTCGGGAGCTTAGCTCACTGGCGGTCTGCTCCATTTGATTAGCGAGTGATTTTTTTAATGCCGTTAGTGCCTTATTGTCTAAACCATTATTAATTTTTTGTGCTTCTTTATAAGTATTCATGCTTTTAGCTAAATAACCTTGCGTCATCAATTGGCGCGCTTGAGTTAACAAGGATTCAGTCCATTGAGCTTTAGCGGAAGTGAGTTGTTGTAAACAAAAATCATTTTTTGCATCATAAACTAAGGCGCTCTTACATGTTTTATAAACAGCAGACCAATCCTTATTTTGTACCGCTGCTTGTGCAAGACTAAGAAAATATTCCTTATTATTTTTTTTGTTGGTATCAGCGATCAACTGTCTTGCTTTTGGATTACTGCCATTAACTGTTAACGCTTTACGTGCATATTCGAGTGTTTTAAAAAAATCATTATTTTTATAGGCGTCAGTTGCTTGGTTTAAATAAAAACGTCCACCCGCTATTTTTATTTTTTGGCTGAGTTGGGCAGAGTCTTCATAATTGGGGAATAATTTAGTTAATTTTTTAATGGTAAATTTTGCTTTTACCCAATCATTGCGCGTCATATTTATTTTTACGTTATTGTATAACCCTTTTACTTTTGTCACCAAATCAGCTTGCTTTGCTGCAATCAGCGTTTCTATATCAGCATAAGCGGAGAATTGTGGCAAAATAGTTTTTGCTTTTTTCAGCAGGGTATTGGCTTTATCTAGATTTGCCTTGTTTAACGTTTTCGAGTTCAAAAGTTGGCTAATATTAGTGGTTATTTGCTGAGCTGCCTTTTGACGGGCTTGGCTTAACATCATTACGTATTGTTGATTCGTTGGATTTCTATTAACCGCTTGTTCTAAATAAGCGACAGCTTCTGAATATTTATTTGATGCCATCAGTTGTTGAGAAATGGTGAATTCTCTATTCCCTTCGTTTTTTTTAGGGGTGCTCTGACAACCGGACAATATGCCAATAACAACAGACAGGGCGAGTAATTTTTTATTAAACATGCTTAATTTCCTAATTTATTCTTAATGTGACATGGTTTGCATTAACGCTAATTAATTCTAGTTGATAATCTGATTTTAATGGGCCAGCAAAAACTTCTTCATTAAGTTGCTCAGGCCAACCTTTATATTTAAGTAAAAAACTACCCTTTTGTTGTTTATATTCCATCAGTTCTACATCTAATAAACCTGAAATACTTTGTTTTAATGATCGAGAAAATGACTGTGCTTGCGCAAAAGAATTAAGATGTTCAATATTGAGGTAAATAGAGCGGGCGGTGTATTGTTCTTCTTGCCAAAAATCCAAAATTTTTGTTTTTAAATCGCCCCAAGTTTGACTGACTAATTTTTGCGATAATTGTTGCATTACCTTGGCAATATTACTGTTTGCTTTAGATGCTTGAAAGTTAGTACTTGCTATTACTTGCCCATCGTCGGTTCTTTTAGCATTAGTGACGAGTGATAAACTGTTTGATGAAATACTGATCCCCTGAAAATTATTTTTAGAGGTCGAAAAAGTG
The DNA here is from genome assembly GCA_964629005.1 of uncultured Pseudoalteromonadaceae bacterium. Taxonomy (GTDB): domain Bacteria; phylum Pseudomonadota; class Gammaproteobacteria; order Enterobacterales; family Alteromonadaceae. Next base: position 13,388 of record CAZVPC010000049.1, read on the forward strand.
GCATTTATTTCTAGCACAAACCCCGTTTGCACTTTTTTAGAATGATCAAAAACTTCAAAGCCATTGCGATTTAATTTGCTGGTGAATAAAGAGCCTAAGGTTTTGGCAATACTGCTATTATTAGCATTGATTTGTAAAGAAATTCGTGGTTTTCTACTCCAGCCATTCACTTTAAGAACACTTTTAATGTTCATCAATAGCTCTTGCACATCAACATCGGCTTCTATTTCAACTTCATAGGCGCCAAAACTATTAACGCCTTCCGATAAAATAGTATAAGAAGAAATATTACCTGATGACGAACTATAAATTTTATCTTGAGCAAAAACAAAGTCGTTGACCGACGTTCGTGATTGAATGAAAGAACCGGCAACTTGCTCTACTGCGGCACGTTTGGCGCTATTTAAGGCAATGCTTCGTGTTTTTGCTTTTTTTCCAGTAACAATGTCACTAATTCCTTTAGCCGTAACAATCTTAGCCTGTACTTTGACGGAAAAAGTAAAGACAACAAGTAGAATAATAAAAATTATCTGTATTATTTGAGATAAATTTTTATTCATAATATTCCTTTATCCTTTGGCTGAATGCTTTATCTAATCATATTGATAAAAAAATAGCACTATTTTTCAGGTTTTTAACAATTATAGAACAGATTTTGAGATTAATTTTAAAATTCAATTATTAATCTATACTCTATGCTAGAGTCACTAAGTTTTAGATTTAAATGGTAACCAAGGACTAAAATTATGCAAAAAAATATACTTCATTGGCTGATCTTTATTGTTTTGCTCAACCTCGTTATTTCAGCAAGTAATGCACAAACATCAAAAGGGATACTGTCAGTTAAAGGGTTTGGCACAGTTGATCCCAGTAAAGTGAGCAGTGATTTTCAAGCAAAAATGATGGCAAAACGCGCTGCGCAACTTGACGCGCAACGACAATTAGCCGAAACAACTAAGGGTTTGCAACTTAGCGCTGGAACTACCGTTGAAGATTTTGAGGTAACCAGTGATGTTATTGCCACACGTGTTAAAGGTTTAATAAAAGGAGCTTTTATTATTAAACAAACGGTTAAGCCTGAAGAGGGATCGTTTGTGGCTGAAGTTACCTTAGGTATTTGTTTAACCAATGAGTCTGAGGTGTGTCATTCCCGTGATTCCATTAAGTTGATAAGCGAGAGTGTTAGTGAAAATTAACTTGCTTAATTCACCGTTAATGCATGGCTTATTAGTTGGTTTATTGTTTTTTTTTCATGCTATTGCCTTATCGGCTGAACCTCCAGAGCAAACGTTTGATGACATAGATCAGATGCTTGATCGTCAATTTCAACAAAAAAGTGCGCAAATAGATGAACTTTATGATGCTTATAGTAAAGCCATTGACGATGCGTTCAAAGGCATCACTAAAAAAATAAAGGTGGAATGGCCTGATGATATCAAGCTACCCGAAAAAAGTATTTGGGTTGGTTATAGTAAAAATTTAAAAACACGCTCAATTGTTGATTATCAGCAAGGTGAAGTGGTTATTGAGACAAAAGTAAATAATAAAAATATTAACCAAGCCAAACATGAAATAGAGAAGATGGCAAAGCAATTAAGTGCTAACAATAATGAACAAATTGAACAACTCGATCTCTTTAGTGCAGAACTAAAAAACAATTTGATCAGTCAAGGCGTTCTTAGTAGCCAAAATAGTAGCCAAAAAATTAAACGCAAACGTATTGAGCAGCCTAATTTATTAAAACAATTATTGCCTAAGCCGCAGGGTATAGTGCAATTGCCTGTTGTGGTGGTTAAAAAAGTTAATCTGCATAAGCACCTTGTTAAGACAACGAAAGCAAAACACTCGGCTAATAAGCAAATAAAAAACCCACCAATACTCGCTGATGGAACGAAAATAGCAGCAGCGATCCAAAACAAGGCAACGGTTGCAGCAGATATTGAACAAAAATCAGCCAGTGTAACAGCCGATCCTAACTTTACAGCCAAAACGACTACGGCTCCTGCAACGACTGAGCAAAAAACAGCCAGTGTAACAGCCGATCCTAACTTTACGACCAAAACGACTACGGCTAAAACAACTACGGTTGCTAAGTTAAGCACAACGATGACCGCTGCTCAGAGTTTTAACGCGGCGACTGAAAGTATTCAGTCAAGAGAAGCAATTAAAAGCTCAACCACTGAGCCAAAAATAAAATTGGAATTAATTGCACAAGGCGATCAATCCATCTTAAAAATGTCGATAAAATTTGTCAATAACTATCAAAAAGTCTTAATGGCGCACAATTTTAATGATGTCAAAGCGTTTTCTGCTAAGTACAAAGTGCCCATTTCGGTTATTTTGGCCATTATTGAAACAGAGTCCAGTTATAATCCTAGAGCTATCTCTAAAGTACCTGCGTTTGGTTTAATGCAATTAGTACCGAAAACGGCTGGCATTGATGCCCATAATTATATTTATGGTCAAAAAAAATTAGTTTCGCCTGATTATTTATTTGATGAAACCAATAATTTACAATTAGGAACCGCTTATTTTAAATTATTGAAAAGTCGCTATTTGAGAAAAATAAAAAATGCTCGTTCACGCTTTTATTGCGCCGTAGCGAGTTACAACACGGGTGTTGGTAATCTTGCCAGAACGTTTGTGGGCAGTAAAAGTTTATCAAAAGCAGCGGTTAAAATTAATCAAATGACCCCAGCGCAAGTTTATGCTTATTTACTTGAACATTTGCCCGCAGAAGAAACCAAAAACTATCTTAAAAAAATCGTTGCCAGAGCGGCAAAATATGAACATTTTGATCAGCATAAAAAGGAAAGTTAACCATGTTAAAACTAATTATTTTAGTACTGAGTTTTTTACTCTCTTTTAATAGTTATAACCTTTTCGCCAAAGATGTTATTCAAGGTAGTGCCACCGGTGGCATTAATTGGTCTAAAGGCACCGTTTTTGCCAGTGGTTATGGCGTTGCCTCTGATAATACGCCCAATAGAAAAAAACGTTTATTAGCACGCCGTGCTGCACAAGTTGACGCTTATCGAAATTTAGCTGAAATACTGTCAGGCGTGAGGATCAGTTCAGAAACGGTGGTGAAAGACCTTGAAGCAGAATCTGATATTATTAGAACCAAATTAAATGCCATTATAAAAGGCGCTTTAATTACTAAAGATATTTATCAAAATGAAATTGCGCAGGTGGTCATTGAAGTAAAAATGGATGGTTCTTTTATTGAAACCGTTTCTCAACAGCATAAAAACTTGTCGCGCAATGTGTTACCCAATGCGTTACTACCAGCTGCAATGACCAATGTTTTGGCACAATTAACCGATCATGCTAGCTGGTCATTGTTTAGTCGTGCCAATGCGGCAGAACTACCTTTAGTACCAGATGAGTCGAGCAAAAATACTATTGCTTTACTACATGAACTAAAAACTAAAATCAATCAACAGCCGAAAGCGGAAGCAATAAAATTTATTGATGCTAAATTAGCGAGTTATGAAAATATTACCCAGTTTTCAGGCTTGTTGATCGATGCTCAAAACATCGATCAATTTGAGCTTGCTACTATCCCCAAATTAAGAACGGCTGATGGCAAAATTATTTATCCTACGCCAGCAATGCTAGCCAGTAATGCGTTTAAAAAGCGACCAGTCTCCTACGATTTTGACGTAAGCGATGCCATAGAAAATAAACGTGTTGCTTATACACCTTATGTAGTAAAAGCGCTTGGTACTTATAAATCAAGAAATTCTGATCTAGTGGTGGCTGATGAGGTCGCTTTATTTATTAAAAACAATAATTACATTGCCAAAACGTTGAATAAAGCCAGCGTTATGATCGTTATTGCCAAATGAGAAAAG
>CAZVPC010000050.1:0-5597 GCA_964629005.1 uncultured Pseudoalteromonadaceae bacterium
ACCTAAATAACCCACTGTTTTCACCTTTTCGGTGACCGTTAGTGTAAATAAAGTATTATTTTGCTGATGTTTAAAAGTAAAATCACCGTTAACATCAATAACTAAACGCGCATTTTTGCCTTCTCTAAAAGTTTCAATGCCTGAAACTATGGTACCAAAATCAGCGACATCCAATTTATATAATAGATCTTCTATTATTTTAGTATTATGAAACTCAACAAAAATTTTTCCTAATTTATTACTCACATCAACCGCCACCATACTGTCGGCTAAATTAACCAGTAGTTGCGCTTCACCTACGTTTCCACGACGAAAATCGATATTTTCAATGCTATTGATAAAATTATTGCTGGGCGGTGCTAACTTCACTAATGCTGCATTTTTATGTTTCTCACTCAACATTAAAGAAAATTGGTTACCCGATTGCTTAACATCAAAAATAGCGAGTTTTGCCAAATTGATCGTAGCAACAATGTTACCCGCAAGTTTCCTAACTTTAATATTTTTTACGCCAGCATGTTTAACTGCAAGTGAAGACAAATTGTGATCAAATTTATCCGCCACAAAAGTGACTTCAATACGAGCAGGCGAGGTAAAAGTTTTAATAGTCGGTTGTGTATCAATGGGTGCAGACAGTGTAAAAACCAATTCAATACCATCATTTTGTATGGTGTTATATTTTATGCTCGTTAAACCAGCAGAAAAAACCAATGACGAAAACAGTGATGAAAATAATAACGTCCCAAAAGAGAGCATTAGTATAGAAACTTTAGTATTTTTCATTATATTCAATAGCAACATTACTTCCTTTGCCCCTCTGCATCTGGTTCAACCATTGCGATTATTGTTTCACGCTCTACCCAACAACCAGCACCATCTGGAATTAATTCAACCACTTTAACATTGTTTTCGTTAACTTCCGTTATTCGTCCATTATAAAGGCCAAGATAATTACCGACCGAGACTCGATATAACGTTGTATCTGATGCTTGCATTAAGGCCCAAACAACCCCTAACTGCCCTAAGGTACCGCGCATAGTTAAATCACCCAGTGCATATTTTTCTAAGGGTTGTTTGCTACGTTGCGGATCAGGACTTAAGCACCCCGACACTTTTTGCATTTTTTCTTGGATCGCTTCCGGTTTTGGTGCCACAAAAGGGCTACGTAATCTTTCCGCCGAATAAAAAAAATGACTGAATTTAGAAATTACTGGCATAGGCGCAATATAGCTGGTGGTATTCGCTTGCACTATCGTAATAAATTCGTTGAGATCACTGGTATCGTCAAAACAACCCGCTAATAAAATGAGGGGTAAAAAGGCTATTTTTTTCATTCGACACTAGCCTCCCGATAACGGTAAGTTTTTGCCTGTAATTTTAAGTCTAGCAAGGTTTTGCTGTTTTTTGACATTTCTATGACAAAATCATGCACGGTAACAATACGCGGCAAGCCTGCTATTTTACTAACAAAACCACCAAAATCGTGATAAGAACCAACCACTTCGATCTCAATAGGTAATTCAATATAAATTTCTTTAGAAATTTCAGGTTGCCAACTAATATTGACAAAATTTAAACCACTAGTGGTACCCACAAAAGTAATATCATCTAACAAACCAGGGGTTTCATGATTGTCCGGTAAACTTTTTAACTGTGTCGAAAAAAGTGCTTCGGCTTCCGCCATTTGTTTTTTAAATAACTCTAAATTTGCCGAAACATGATATTTGTTCTGATATTCTTGTTTGAAACTTTTTTCTTTAATAACTGCTTGTTCAAGCTGATTCAACTTATCACTAATAAATAAAAAATAACCTAACGCTAAAATAACAATAAAGAAAAATATCGATAACACTAATTTTGCTACGGGTGGCCATTGACCAATATTATCAAGCTCAAGGTTATCAAATTGAGATAAGTCGAAATTCATTACTTACTCCCTTTTGATTTTACTGTTTTATCGTCATTCAAACCTTTAATGCGAACTTTCATCTTAAAGTCACTGAGTAATTTACTGCGCGCATCATCGGTTGATATTGATTCTAATATAGCATCCGTTAATAAAGTTGAACTTTCAATTTTGCGGATCATATTAGCTAAATGATTATTAGATTCACTTTTCCCTATTAATTGAATACTATTGCCTTGTTTTTCCAGTTTAGTTAAATATATCCCTGCTGGTACAATTTTCGCTATTTCATCAAGCACTTGCGTACCAAGATTACGACTACGCTGCAACTGTTCAATCACATCAATACGATTTTGTAAGGCACTTTTTTTCCCATTTAAAGTTTTTATTTCGCCAATACGTAAATCAAGTTTTTTAATTTCATTGGCCAAAAATTGGTTGCGCATATTTTGTCCGTCGATCCGCGCCTGATAAAACTGCCCCACAATTAAAACAATGGCAATAGCTCCAGTTGCTACCGCCGCTAAAATAGTAAAAAATTCTTTTTGTTTTGTTTTTTGTACTGCTTCGCGCCAAGGAAGTAAATTTATAAATGCCATGAAGAAAAGCTCCTTAACGCCAAACCAGTCGCCACCATAAATTGTGGCGCTATTTTAGCTAACTCCTCTTGATTAATAGACTCGTCAATGTCCATATGCGCAAATGGATTAGCAATAATGGTATGGACTCCTAATTCGTCGCTAAGCAATTGTTCAACTCCTTCGACCAATGCCGTACCACCAGAAAGAACAAGATAATCTACTTGTTCTTTACCACTTGACGTTAAAAACATTTGAATCGCTCGGCGAATTTGCTGCACTAACACCGTATGAAAAGGAGCCAATACTTCAAAGGTATAATTAGGTGGTAAATCATCACTCACTTTCGCAAGCTCTGCTTCATCAAAAGATTTATTGTAATAAGAAACAATTGAACGCGTGTATTGCTCACTACCAAACAACTGATCTCGGCTGTAAATATCTTTACCCGACTCAGTAGCCGAAAATAAGGTCATCATCGCGCCAATATCAACAATAGCCACCAATTTATCAGGCGCATCATCAGGTAAAGCCGCTAACGTAATATCATGCACGCGAGCTAAGGCATAAGATTCAACATCAATCACTTTTGCCCTAAAATCACCCGCTTCAAGTGCGGCGACACGCGCTTCAATAGATTCAGTGCGAGCAGCACTCAATAATACATTGACTTTGGTGGGATCAGATTCATTAATATCGATGGTTTCAAAATCAAGACTAACTTCGTCTAACGGGTAAGGAATTAAGCTATCGGCTTCAATTTCAATTTGACTGGCTAACTCGTCTTCCGACAATGAGGCGTCCATATAAATAACTTTAGTGATCACTGTTTGACCAGAAACAGCAGCAGCAGCGTCTTTTACCGCCGCTGATATTTTTTTTCTGATTTTTGCAATAACAGTACCGACAGCCTCAATGTCTTGAATTTCTCTATCAATAACAGCGCCCCGAGGCATTACTTCAATAGCCATGCCTTCAAGTTTATAACCGTTATTATTTTGGCTGAGCAAAACTGCCTTGGCAGAATGAGATCCAATATCGATCCCAACCATCATTGGCGTTTTATTTTTCCATAAGCTGGCAAACATAACGTCCTACTAAATCAGTTCTTTTCATTCTAATGAACATAATAACCACAGAAATACATTTATTACATTGTTTTACACGATATACTAGTATTATTAAACACTTTTTTCTTTAATCCTGTCGCCTTTTGTTGAGATGTCTGTGAAAAAACTAGTCAAATTTAGTTTTATACTATTGTTGTTAGCGGTTTTTGCTTTAGTTGCTGTTTATATTAGCCTTAGAGATGAATTACCTAGTGTTGAGTCGTTGAGGAACGTTAAATGGCAAACACCAATGCAAATATACAGCATCGATGGCAAACTTATTTCACAATTTGGTGAAAAAAAACGTATTCCGCTTACGCTAAAACAAATGCCACAACAATTAATAAATGCTATTTTAGCCACCGAAGACAATCGTTTTTATAGCCATTTCGGTTTAGATCCTATTGGTTTTGGTCGAGCTGTTTTAGGAAAATTACTCGGGCAAAACAAAGGGGGTGCTAGCACCATTACGATGCAAGTTGCACGAAACTTTTTTTTAACTCGTGAAGTTACTGCCATTCGAAAAATTAAAGAAATATTTATCGCTTTTCACATTGAAAGTTTATTGAGTAAAGATGAAATTCTTGCTTTATATATGAACAAAATTGAATTAGGACATCGTGCTTTTGGCTTTGGTGCCGCCGCACAAGTTTACTACGGCAAAGATGTAAAAGACTTAACCTTAGCGCAAATTGCTGTATTAGCAGGATTACCAAAAGCACCGTCAACAATGAACCCGATTAGTCGACCAGCGCGTGCCAAAGCTCGTCGTAGCGTGGTTTTACAGCGTATGTTAGTCAGTGGTTACATTACTAATAACGAGTACCAACAAGCCAATTCAGCACCAATCACCGCATCAAGACATGGTGCTAAAATAGAACTAAATGCGCCTTATGTTGCTGAGATGGTACATAAAGAAATGCTCTCTCGCTACACCAAAGAACAGGCTTATACCAGTGGTTTTAAAGTTTACACTACCGTGTCTTCTCATTTACAACGTGCAGCACAAAAGGCAATCATCGAAAATCTAGAGCATTATGATCAACGCCATGGGTATCGTGGCGCTATTCGAGCTTTACGTCCTCTTGCGGTTGATGTAAATAATACCACCACAGAATTAGACCAAGCACTCGCTTTAACAAATCCGCTTACTATTGACGAAATAGAAACAGCATTAAAGCACACTATTCGTTATCAAAATTTGATCCCTGCGGTAGTCACCGTGGTCAATAAGAATAGTGCTCAAGTTGCCATTGAGGTAGTTGGTCAAAACGACAACAAACATTTACGTGAAATCTTAATTGATTGGCAAGGAATGTCTTGGGCGCGAGAATTTATTAATGATAAAAAACAAGCTGTTCCACCAGAATTTGCGCAAGATATTTTACACTATGGTGAGGTGATTTACGTACAAAAAAATAAAATGGCCGCAACAACTACCCCAGAAAACAGCCCAACGATTGCTGCTCACTATCGCCTGAGCCAACTACCACAGGCAAGTGCTGCATTAGTGGCTATATCTCCAGATAATGGGGCTATTCAAGCCAGTGTTGGCGGTTTTAGCTTTAAACAAAGCCAATATAATCGAGTAACACAAGCGAAACGTCAGGTAGGCTCGAATATTAAACCTTTTATCTATTCTGCCGCATTAGAACACGGTTTTACTTTAGCGTCATTAGTTAATGATGCTCCCATTAACCAGTGGGACAGAAGTTCAGGAGTAGTTTGGCGACCCAAAAATTCGCCCGCAACTTATGTTGGCCCACTACGGGTGAGGCTAGGTTTAGCGCAATCAAAAAATGTGATATCAGTACGCTTATTACGTAGCGTCGGCTTAGATAAAATAATTGCACACCTCACTCATTTTGGTTTTACTGCTGAAGAATTACCGAGAAACGAATCATTAGCGTTAGGTTCCGCCTCACTCACCCCGATGGAAGTGGTCACTGGTTTTGCCACCTTCGCCAATGGTGGTTTTTTAATTAAACCTTATTTAATTGAAAA
>CAZVPC010000050.1:5697-8215 GCA_964629005.1 uncultured Pseudoalteromonadaceae bacterium
CAAAATGCCTTTTTAATTGGGCAAGCGATGAATTCGGTTATTTGGGGCTCAGATTGGTCAGCAAAACATCCTTGGCAAGGAACTGGTTGGCGAGCTAGGGTACTAAAACGTAAAGATATTGCTGGCAAAACTGGTACCACCAATTCATCTAAAGATGCTTGGTTCTCTGGTTTTAGCCGCCGTATTGTCGCCAGTTCATGGATCGGCTTTGATGATCATGGCCGAGATTTAGGTAAAACAAGTTACAACAATAATCTCGGTAAAAAGCAAGTAACCGGTACTGAAGCTGGAGCAAAGTCAGCTCAACCCGCTTGGATCAGCTTTATGAAAACGGCACTGGCTGATTTACCCGTAGAGCCATTCCAACAACCTGACGGCATTATTTCTGTACGCATTGACAAAGATACTGGAAAATTAACCGCTAAAACCGACAAATCAAGTATTTTTGAATATTTTATCAGCGGTAGCGAACCTACTGAATACGTTAGCCAAGATAACAGTAGTGATATATTTGATGGTACCAATGTTATCGAGAACAGCAAAAACAAGACGGAACAGCCTGAAGATGAAATTTTTTAGATCCTAATAATGTGGCCAAACAGGCATTAAGAGCACACTGGGTATATACTCAAAAAAGGTAAAAATTCTATTCTCTAAAAAATCGCGCTAGAGTTTATTAACACAGAAAACTAAATTTTGAAAATTAACCTCATAACCTTATTACTGATCATGGTATGCAACTCGTCCTTTGGCGAGCATATATTAACCATTGGAGCTGATGAATGGCTTGGTTATACCCATACTGATGGCTCTGGTGTTTACTTTAAATTAATTAAAAAAATCTATCCTAATTACCAACTCAACTTTAAAACTGACGCATTCAACCGAACCCTAGCGGCCTTTAATAAACAACAGCTTACTATGGTAATGGGAGTCTACCGTGAAGATGTTAACAAGGCCATTTTTCCTAACTGGTTTTTAGATACCGAATACCCTATTGTCGCATTTTTTGACAAAAAACGAATTAAAATAGAACACCTTAATGATTTTAACCAATTGCGAGTTTCTTGGTTACGCGGTTATAATTTTGATACTTACCTACCAAATGGTCATCAATATTACTTAGTAAACGATGTTAATACTGGCTTTAGGTTATTAGCCAAAAATAGAATTGATGCTTTTTTGGATTTTCCTTATAACCTAAATCCAAAAGAAGCCCAAAAATATTCCACCTTTGAGGTGTTACCCGCACGACATATTTATGTTGCTTTTTTACATAATAAACAAGGGCAACAGCTAGCCAAACAGTTTGACGAAAAAATGCTACTGCTACGCAATTCAGGCCAATTAGCCGCAATTTTTGGCGATCAATATAAACATTCCAAGCTGGCTTCTTTTAACCCTTCAAAAAAAGAAATACTCATTTACACTGATTCCATTCAATTGCTCAAAGCAAAAAAAGATCCTAATTTTCCCTTACTTGCCATCAATAAAATACTCACCTTAATTTTTGATCAGTTAGACAATTACAGTGTCGAATATAAAATTACTAAAGATTTTTCTGACATATTCAAACAAACGAAAAACAATAATGTTTGCTTTGATAGTTTATTAAGCACGCCTGCACGAGAACAGCATTTAGCAATTAGTGATCCTGTGTCTCTTTACATGGGCATACGTCTTTATAGCAAAAAACAGTTGGTACAGAAAAAACCAATTAGTTTGCTGCATTTACTGCAAGCGAACAAAAACTATAGCATTGGAATTGTAACGGGTCGCAGTTATGGTAAACAACTTGATGCGGATCTCAGCCTAATCAATTACCAGCAAAAAATCACTGGCGCTGTCAGCACAAAAACCCTATTAAAACAACTAAACAGTAACCGCTTTGATTTCATCATTGAATACCCTTCTGTGGTTACCGCTCAAATAAAAAACATGAACATGGATAAGCTATTGAGTTACCCACTAACCGACGTAGCCGCATATACCGTCGGTCATTTGATGTGTTCAAACTCTAAGTTAGGAGAAGAATTTATTAACCAGTTTAATAAAAAACTCCACAAACTTTATAAAAGTGAAATGTTTTTCAATGCCCAAGCAACAAAAATTTCTACTGAAAATAAAAATGAGTTTATTCAATATTTTAACAAAGTGTTTCGACAGTAAACTGAAGTGCTTAAATTTACTTGAGGCTCATTTCATCTTAGACAAGGCTGATAGTTGGGTCTGCATTATTGATCATGCTACACTAAAGAAAATCATCAACATCACTCGCTATGACTGCAGCAACATTATTTGAACAAGCCCAGAAAGTATGCCAACAACGTGGCGCTCGTTTCACCAAGCTTAGAGAACAAGTATTTTTATTGCTAGCCAATCATAAAGGTGCGGTTGGCGCATACGAATTGCTTGATGAACTCAAAATAATTGTTCCCGCAGCCAAACCCGCCACCATTTACCGCGCCTTAGACTTTTTAAGTAAACAAGGTTTTGTTCATAAAATTGAATCGATTAA
>CAZVPC010000050.1:8315-12386 GCA_964629005.1 uncultured Pseudoalteromonadaceae bacterium
GTGCTTTGGCTGGTAATGTCTCATTCAATGATAAATTTAGACAATTAGACGAATTATTACCGACACCAAATACTTATCGCACGGCATCAGGCGCTCCCGGTCACGAGTATTGGCAACAAAAAGTTGATTATAAAATAAAGATCACTTTAGATGATAAAACACAACAACTTACGGGTAGTGAAAGTATTCATTATCAAAATAATTCTCCCGATACTTTACGTTATTTATGGTTACAATTAGATCAAAATGTACGAAATAAAAACTCAGATACCAATTTAACGCGCACCGCACCCAACAAAGATAAAATCACTTTTAAAAGTTTTAGAAATATGATCAAAGCCCCTGTTTTTAATGGTGGTTATAATATTAGCAAGTTAACCGACAACAAAGGTAAAGCACTGCACTACGTGATCAACAATACCATGATGCGAGTTGATTTAGCGCAGCCGTTAAAGTCAGGTGACAGCGTACAACTCAATATTAACTGGCATTATCAATTGCATGAACAAAAAGTGCTCGGTGGCCGTTCAGGATACGAATATTTTAAAAAAGATGATAACTACCTTTACGAAATTGCCAGTTGGTATCCTCGTGCTGCCGCATATTATGATGTAATGGGTTGGCAAAATAAGCAATTTTTAGGCAATGGTGAATTTACCCTAGAATTTGGCGATTACGATGTCAGTATTACCGTACCCGCTGATCACATTGTTGCGGCTACGGGAGTATTACAAAATGCAAAAAATGTACTGACCAAAATACAACGCCAGCGCCTTAAAAAAGCACAAACAGCCAAAAAACCGATCATCATAATTACTGAAGAAGAAGCGGTCGCCAACGAAAAATCACGTAAAAAAACGAGTAAAACGTGGCATTTCAAAGCGAAAAAAGTCAGAGATTTTTCTTGGGCGTCTAGTCGTAAATTCATTTGGGATGCGCAAGGTTATAAGGCCGGTGGCACAAATACTATAGCCATGTCTTATTACCCCAAAGAAGGCAACCCATTATGGGAAAAATATTCCACTGAAGTGATCATTCACACCTTAAAACAGTACAATAAATACAGTTTAGAATATCCCTATCCGGTCTCTATTTCCGTGAATGGCCCTGTCGGTGGTATGGAATACCCGATGATCACCTTTAATGGCCCGCGACCAACCGTTAACAAAAAAACTGGTGAAAAAACCTATTCTCGTCGCACTAAGTACAGTTTGGTTAGTGTGATCATTCACGAAGTAGGGCATAACTATTTTCCCATGACTATTAACTCTGACGAACGTCAATGGACATGGATGGATGAAGGATTTAATACCTTTGTACAATTTTTAGCAGAACAAGCATGGGAAGAAAATTATCCCTCTCGTCGTGGCCATGCTACTAACATCACCAGTTACATGAAAAGCACCAACCAAGTGCCAATTATGACCAACTCAGAATCGATTTTGCAATTTGGCAACAACGCTTATGGTAAGCCAGCCACTGCGCTAAATATATTGCGTGAAACCATTATGGGGCGTGAATTATTTGACTTTGCCTTTAAAGAATATGCCCAACGCTGGAAATTTAAACGCCCAACGCCGGCTGATTTTTTCCGTACCATGGAAGACGCCTCTGCGGTTGATTTAGATTGGTTTTGGCGGGGCTGGTTTTATACCACTGATCATGTTGATATTGCCCTAACGAATGTACATTTATATCGCCCTAATAGCCAAGACCCCGATATTGAAGCCGCTTGGGAACGCGCTTTAGATAATGAAAAACCTGCCTTTATAACGCGTTTACGTAATAAAGGCTTGACTCGCCGCACAACTGAAAAGCCCGAATTACTCGACTTTTATAACGATCACGATAAATTTACTGCGACTAATAAAGATCGCAATAAATACCATAAAAAACAAGCTAAATTAAAACAATGGCAAAAAAACCTATTAACCAATAAGAGTAATTTTTACATTGTCGATTTTGAAAATAAAGGCGGTTTAGTGATGCCAATATTGCTCGATATTACCTACAACGATGGTAGTATCGAGCACCTTAATATTCCCGCTGAGATTTGGCGTAAAAACACCAAAAAAGTTTCCAAGCTATTCATTCGCGACAAAGAGATAAAAGCCATTGCTTTAGATCCTAACTGGGAAACTGCTGACACTAATATTAATAATAACTATTGGCCCGCACGCATAATAAAATCTCGCTTTGAACTTTATAAAAGCAAAAAGAAAAAAGATATGATGCGCGACTTTAAAGTGAAATTAAAATCAGCCGATAACGACACTAACAAGGAAAATAACGGCGACGAGTAAAAAAAACAGCATGACTAAAACATTCACTTTAGTGATACTTTGTTTGGCCTTATTTGGGTCGATAGCTAAGCTATCGGCTCATCGTTACTTTTTTGGCATCACTGATATCAACGTTAATCACAACAATAATCAAATTGAAATCATCCATCAATTTACCAGCCACGATCTTGAAAATTTAATTGCCGAGCAACAACATATCAGTTTCTCCCCTGAATACCCACGTTATGAACAATTAATTCGTCAATATTTCGAAAAACACTTTAAAATTCAAAATAATAATACTAATATTAGGCTAGCTTGGGTTGGCTTTGAACAAGTCAGAGATCAAATAGTTATTTATCAAGAAGCTAAATATCCTAACTTTTTAAAAGGTTTAGTGGTAAAAAACGATTTACTCACCGATACTTATACCAAACAAATAAATACTGTGAATTTTCAGGATAATAACTTCATCGGAAGTTTAACTTTCAGCAAATCACAGCGCGTTGCTATAATAATAGCGAATAATTAGTACATATTGATTTACATTGATCACAATACCATGCAAAATCAAGGCACTAATAAACAACTAAGGGCTTGGAAGGCTTTATGAATGTAGAGTTTATTAATCCATTTTTAACATCAATGCTTAATGTCATGGCGACCATGGCACAAGTTGAACTCAAACCAGAGAAACCAATCCTAAAAAAAGGCATGGTCGCTAAAGGCGATGTCTCTGGTCTTATTGGCATGGTGAGTGCTCAAGCTAAAGGTTCACTATCAATCACCTTTGAAGCTAAATTAGCGCTCGGCGCCATGCAAAATATGTTTGGAGAAAGCCCTGATGAAATAAACGACGAGATCACTGATTTAGTCGGTGAAATTACCAATATGGTTACCGGTGGTGCTAAACGATTACTCAGCGAAAAAGGCTTTGAATTTGACATGGCAACGCCTATGGTGGTTTCCGGACCAGGCCATACCATCAATCACAAAGCAGAAGGACCTATTGTTATCATTCCACTAAATTCATCACTTGGTAAGGCATATATTGAGTTTAGTTTCGATTAACCATGCCACGTTTAAACTAATAAGCGCCAAACAACTCAGTTATGGCGTTTTTTATTGGTGATAAAATGAAGAGATATCTTTATTTTTTGTAAGACATTGACCATAAAAAATTTATTTCAAAAAAGGCAAAACTGACCAAATAGTCAAAAATTCGTATAAATTCAATTACTAATATTTCCCTCCAATTCAAACACCCTTGTCATTAACATTTTAATACCTTTTATTCACCAAAACAGACTGGTGAACGACGAAGAAAGCGCTACCCTTAACAATAGATAGTCTACATTGATTAACCGATGTAATCTTTGTTTAACGACTCATTATCATCATCAAAATTTTTCAAAAGGAGTTGAGTTTATGACACCATCTCAAATCAAAGAACTACGCGAATTAAGTCTACTTTTCAAACAGGGAAAGGCGCGACCTGATCACATTAAAAAACTTTCTGCGTTATTGGCTAATATTAATAGTCACTCAGAAGAATTAAGCTCGATGAACATTATTAAAGGTACTTATTTTAATGACAAATTAGCCAATTCTATTATTTATTAACATGACAGTTTCTCTTTCTTAGGCTAAATAGTTACTGAAATAAATTCACATGACGGAATAAATTCAACATAACGAAATAAACTGTGGGAGGGGATTTATCCCCGAAAAGCGTGCTTACTATCTACAACAACTATGTACAACAACTAAGCCTAAAAATAGTCTAGGC
>CAZVPC010000050.1:12486-16641 GCA_964629005.1 uncultured Pseudoalteromonadaceae bacterium
TATATCAATCAGATGATTGATAACGTGCCGCATCAATAATGCACCATAAATAAACAATTGGTACCATTAACCATCCCACCAACAACCATGTTAATAACCAAGAAAATCCCCAAGCGATAAAAAATAAAATAGCAGGCAAAATTCTACCTTGCACCAATTGCCCTAAACCCGGAATAAAAAAACTGCAAATTGCCGCGAGAACATTGCCACCTGAACCTTGTCCTGACATTATAACTCCTTAATCATTTATCTATTATTTCACATAATTGTGTATGATTATCATAGTATATTTAGCTAGCAACCAAGGAAAGTTAATTGTTAAAAATAATTACTGCGTTAAAGCTCTTTAGGCAAAAACTGCTTTCATCATCGTTGATCAATTTTTTAGGTTATTTTTATAAGCGAACAAAAAGTGAGCAAATACAAGTTATTGCTGGATATTTGTCTTACGTGACCCTAATGTCTTTAGTACCACTTATCGTGGTAATGTTATCTATGCTCACCGCTTTCCCCATTTTTGCCGAAATACGGGAAACCATTGAAAACTTTGTTTACAGTAATTTTGTGCCTACGGCTGGTAATGTTATCCGTCAATATCTTTCCGGTTTTGTTGAAAATGCTTCAAAAATGTCGGCAGTCGCTATATCCTTTTTAATTTTATTTGCCCTGTTGCTTATCTCAGTTATCGACAAAACACTTAATAAAATTTGGCGCGTATCTAAAAAACGTCGTTTAGTGACTTCATTCTCAATGTACTGGATGATCTTAACCTTAGGGCCCGTACTGGTTGGCGGCAGCATTGCTGTAACCTCTTATATTGTTTCATTTGCCTCTTTAAACAGTTTTAAATTTTTAGGTTTAAGCAGTATTTTTATACGCGCTTTGCCATTAATTGCTTCTATTGCTGCATTTTTGATCTTATACATGGTGGTGCCAAATAAAATTGTGCCCTTTAAATATGCTATTTCCGGCGCAGTCGTAGCAGCAATATTATTTGAATTTGCTAAAAAGGCATTCACCATTTATGTCACCCAGTTACCCTCTTATCAAGCTATATACGGCGCTTTAGCCACAATTCCCATTTTATTTGTTTGGGTGTACTTATCATGGTTAGTGGTTATCCTCGGCGCAATATTCACCGTATCGCTCGAAGAATTTGACACCTTGGAACAAAAACAACCATGATAGCCTTAATCCAACGAGTCAGCGCAGCAAATGTCATGGTTGAAAAGCAAATTATTGGTGAAATACAAACAGGAATTTTGCTGTTACTCGCCATTGAACCAACTGATGATGAAATAAAAGCCAAACGACTAGCAGAGCGTGTTATCGGCTACCGCATTTTTGCAGATCAACAGGGAAAAATGAACCTAAATGTAAAACAAGTTAGTGGCGATATTTTAGTTATTTCACAATTCACCTTAGCCGCCGATACCACCAAAGGGATGCGTCCTAGTTTCACACGTGCGGCAAAGCCTGAATTGAGCAAAAACCTCTACCTCTATTTTTGTCAGCAATTGCGCCGCCAAAACCTTCGCATACCAACAGGAGAGTTTGGTGCTGACATGAAAGTGAGTTTAGTCAACGATGGACCCGCTACTTTTATGCTGAAATGTTAAATGCTGACCAATGAGCAAAACCACGCTCAAGCATGAGTGGTGATAAATAACTAGCTGAACATCGCAGCATTTGCTGAGCAAAATCGGCTGATTTAGGAACTAAATGTACGATAATATTTAAAAAATTGGGGACGCGAAAAAACACCATACGATGATCGGGAAAGGCGGGTTTGAGTTGTTGAATTAAATACACCAGCTCAGGCTGAGTAGGATCAGGTAAATTCAACGATAACCAAGTATCATCACTGATCGCTTTTGCTAATAATTTTGACTTAAGCATTTGCGCGTTGGTTGCTTCATTGTTGTGCTGATAAATATCGTAAATATACCAATCGGCAGTTCTCAAGCGTTTGTCAAACAACGCGCTTTCAGCATCCGCATTGACCAAGTTAAAATCGACCTGTTCAGGGTTAAAAAATTCATCAAAGCATTCAATAACCTGTTTATTTTTTTCAATACTAGAAAATTGTATTGCCGGCGCAATATTTTTTAAATAGCGACCCAAGTTACCGCCACCTAAACCAAATTCACAAACATTCGTGGGTCGAAAAAAAACCAGTGGTAATAATATTATATATTGATGGGGCAACACCAACTGCCAAGGTTTCCTTTTCAACATGATGCTTTGAAATACATCATCAAACATTAACCAACGATAATCGTTATTTTCGTAAATGCTGATTGAGTCTGAGCGTTGATTGAAATAAAGTAAACGCCCTTGCTCGGTTATTTTAGAAAGTTTCATACGGATAGTTTAAATGAAAGTTCATGGTAAAGCACCGCAAACACTTGAAGAATTTGAAAAATATTACCAATTACGCTGGAAAATTTTACGCCAGCCTTGGCAACAACCTTTAGGCTCTGAACAAGATCAGCTTGAAAATCAAGCTTGCCATCGTATGTTAAGCAATGATCAAAACCATATTATTGCCGTTGGCCGTTTTCATAAAACAAGCCAACATCAAGCACAAATACGCTATATGGCGGTGACTAATAGCCATCAAGGCGCTGGCTTAGGTGGTCAATTATTGCAAATGCTTGAACATGAAGCGACTAAACAGGGCGTTAAAGAGATCGTTTTAAATGCCCGAGAACAAGCCATTGAATTTTACCAAGCTCACCACTATCAAAAATTGGCATTTTCACATTTACTTTATGATAACGTTAAACATTTCCAGATGAAAAAAACGTTGGCTAAAGCTAAAGATCATCAAACTGAAATAGCTATGCAGCTACAAAATATTTGGCATAACACCATACCCTTGAGCAAAGCAATGAATATTGAACTTTGTTATTATGATCAACACCGCTTGATCACAACCTGCGATCAAGCTTTTAATAAAAATTTACATAACACCATGTTCGCTGGCAGCATATATACTTTAGCAACACTAACGGGCTGGGGTTGGGTTTATATGCAACTTGAACACGCCAAGCAACAGTCTGAGCAACCAATGTTAGCTGACACAGTACTAGCAGAAGGTAAAATTAAGTATTTAGCACCAATTACTGGTTTTGCCCACGCAGAAACTAATGTTGATTTAACCTCAGGTGATATTAGCCAAATAACACAAGGTAAAAAAGCACGTTTTAACGTGAGTGTAGAGATTTACAATGGCGATATTATTGCCGCTATTTTTGAAGGGCTTTATGTGGTGATCCCCAAATAAAATACCAAGGATAAAAAATCACCAAAAACAAGCTTCTACTCATGAGTATATATATGCACATTCAAACATCGTCACTCAACGTTGGCATCATTGGCTGCGGTTGGTTAGGCACTGCTTTAGCCATGGAACTCTTAAAAAACAAGGCGAATGTTGTTGCTTCTACAACCTCAGTTGAAAAGCAATCACTATTAAAAGAATTAGGCATAAATACTGAGTTATTAACACTTCCTTGTGATTTATCAATGCTGACAAAATTAAAAATATTTCAGCAACAACAACTGGTTATTTGTATTCCACCACAATTAAAACAGGGTAAAACCAATTACCAAGAAAAAATAGCGTTACTATTAAAAGCGGCTGAGCAGGGCTGTATTAAACGCGTAATACTTATCTCCACAACGGCAGTGTATCGTGGTTTAACGGGAATAATTACTGAGCTGTCTGTCCCCGACTCTCGCAATGAAAAAGTACGATGCTTAGTAAAAGCAGAGCAACTGGTACAGCATTTTATGGGAGAAAAAGCCATTATTCGTTTTGCCGGTTTAGTGGGGACTGATCGTCATCCGGGGCGTTTTTTAGCCGGTAAAACTGGGTTGACTGATGCTAATACTAGCGTGAATCTTATTCATCAACACGATGCTGTAGCGATAATCATCGCTTTATTATTACAACCAAAACTTACTGGCATTTTTAATGGCGTTAGCAACACTAAAGCGACTCGTCAGCAATTTTATCAACAGGCAGCAAAGAAGTTAAATTTAACGCCACCAGAATTTATTAACGAACCAAGAGCTACAAAATTAGACAAGGTTATTAACAGCAACAAAATTCAGCATAAACTTGGTTATCAACTCGTTTATGCTGAT
>CAZVPC010000051.1:0-2731 GCA_964629005.1 uncultured Pseudoalteromonadaceae bacterium
ATTTAGCAATAAGGAAGAAGCGAATTATATGCCAAGCTTGCATAGATTGATTTTTAAAAGGCTGCAAGTAGAATATAGGTGAAAATCAAGTTGATTTATATCGTCATTTGTTTGACATGACAATGTTAGTTATTAGCTTTTGCTAGCATCAAGATTTCGTAAATGAAGTCGATTTATTGGCAATTTTGTAAGAAAGTAAATATTTGTGAAAATCATTTTCGGTTAACGGTTTACTGTATAAGTAACCTTGCAGTTGTTCACAATGTAAATTCGCTAAAAAATCTAATTGTAATTGCTGTTCAACACCTTCAGCAACTACGTGTAAACCAAGGTTGTGGGCGATGGTGATAATGGTAGCAACCATGTTACGGCCTTGTTCAGAGTGTTCAATGTCATCAACAAACGCTTTATCTATTTTTAGCGTATTTAGTGGGAATTTTTTTAAATACGCCAGTGATGAATAACCAGTACCGAAATCGTCTAACGATAAATGAATGCCCATTGCACGAATTTGCAGCATAATATCTATTGCTGTTTGGGGCGAATTCATTACCGTACCTTCGGTGATCTCTAACTCGAGATATTTTGCCTCTAGTTGGCTTTCGGCTAGAATTCCAGCGATCACCTCGACTAAGTTAGGTTGGGTAAATTGTACCGCCGAGAGGTTAACTGCAATACGGCCAGTAAACAGTCCAGTGTCTACCCAAGCTTTGGTGGCGAAACAGGCTTTACGTAATACCACTTCACCAATATCAATTATTTGTCCCGTTTCCTCCGAAACAGGAATAAAAGTAATGGGGCTAACAATGCCTTTAGAAGGATGTTCAAAACGTACTAGAGCTTCCATGCCAGCAATTTTTCCCGTGGCGATCTCAATTTTAGGTTGATAGAACACTGAAAAATAATCATGTTTTAAGCCAAAGCGGATCAAATTTTCGATTTGTAGCCGCTTAACCGCCTGTTTATTCATGGAGTCGTTGAAAAATTGATATTTATTGCCACCACTGCCCTTGGCATGATACATCGCTGTATCCGCATTTTTTAATAATTCTTGGGGCGTGCCACCATCTTCGGGGTAAAGCACGATACCAATACTTGAATGCAGCACCAATTCGTGATTTTTTATTTTTAAAGGTTCGGCAATATTTTTGATAATACTTTTGGCAATAGAGGTAATGGTGTGAATATCGTTAGTCTTTTCAATGATCAAACCAAATTCGTCACCGCCTAAGCGATAAACGGTGTCTTGTTCGCGCGCACTGTTGATGATGCGTTCAGCAATGCGGCACAATAAAATATCACCAAATTCATGACCGAGTGAGTCGTTGATTTTTTTGAAATGATCAAGATCAAATACTAACAGTGCATGTGGGCTTTTGTTTTTCACTAATCGTGCTTGAATCGCTTGAAAATAAGAGCGGTTAGGTAATCCGGTTAGCGTATCAGAATTAGCCAGTTTTCTCAGCTCTGACTCATTTTCTTTGCGTTCGGTAATATCTGAAAATACTGCAACAAAATGTGAAACGTTATTATTTTCATCTCTGATGATATCGATGTTGAGATCAATATAATAAAGTTCGTTGTTTTTACGATTATCTTCAATTTCACCGTGCCAATTGCCCTGACTAAGCAAGTGTTTTTTGACTGTTTGAATAAAACTGCTTGCATAGAGGGGGAAACTAAGCGCTTTATTTAACATCTCTATCTTGGTTTTACCGGTGATTTTTTGATAGGCTTTGTTGACATCGACAACTTTAAATTGGCGATTATAAATGACGACTGCATCAGAAATGTTTTCGATGCATTTGGCAAATAATTTTAACCGTTCTTCGGCATTTTTAATTTGACTAATGTCTTTTAGTGTCCCTGTCATGCGGGTTGGCAATTGATTTTCACAGCGTTCAACAATTTTTCCGCGATCTAATACCCAGATCCAGTGTTTTTTATGGTGTTTATCTATGCCTTTAACGCGATAGGTGGTTTCAAAATGATCATTTTTGTTTTCTTTGATCTGCTCAATGGCGTGATGAACCCTATCGATATCTTGCGGATGAATATTAGTTTGATTCTTAAAAAACTGTTGTTTTTGTTGTGCGCTTAAGCCGCTATTTTGTTGAATGATCAACTGCTCTTTACTTAAATTTCGAATGCCATCTTGAGGAAATTCTAACCCCTCCCAAATATTAGAGCGGTATATTTTATTGGTGTTAATATTCCAATCCCACATTTCATCACCACTGCCCCATAGTGATAGTTTTAAGCGCTCTTCACTTTGTTGGATTTGACGATGGTATTGGCGCCGATTGCGAACTTGCTGAATAAAGTAAGCAATGATCAATAATACGATCAGTGAATACACGGCAATCGCCTGTGAGGATAACCACCAAGGCGGTAATATTTCAATGGTTAAGCGTTTGCTTTGTTGTTGTGTGGGATGATGAACGTCATAGGCTTGCAGTTCAAAAGTGTATTCGCCAGCACTTAAATTGGTATAAGTGGCTCTTTGGTTGTTAATACCAGCCTCGATCCAATTTTTTTCTAGCCCCAGCAGTCGATAGCGATAATGAATTTGTAATGGTAATTTAGCATTGGGCGAGGTGAACTCAATACTAAACGGTGATTGGTGATAAGCTAAGGTTAACGTTTTTAGTTGATTTAATTGTTTGATTATTTTAAAAGGGCTATTTGTCTTGCCTTTATGGTTTTTGCCAATGGCTATTTTTTTATTGGC
>CAZVPC010000051.1:2831-4707 GCA_964629005.1 uncultured Pseudoalteromonadaceae bacterium
TGAGTCTTGCTGAAATGCGCGTAGCTCACTATTATCTTGTGGGTGGAAATGAGAAAAAGAGCGTTGCAAAGTATTATAGGCACTTAAGTGCCCTTGATTGTCGATATACCAAAGGTTATGTTTATTGATAATAAACGAGAGATTTTTATTATAATTAGCTTGCTTGAGCCATTTTTCATGTTTTATTAGTTTGTTTGTAGCAGCATTTAAGGTGTACAAATCACCTAAATATGTTAATAACCAAAGTTGGTTATTGGCACCAGCTTTTAACAGCGCGATATCCTTTTCAATTGCTAGTTTTACTTTTGTTGTTGAATTATCTGCCGAGATATAATTTAGACCGAGTTGTTCCGATGAAAACCAAATTTTTCCATCTGTTGTTTGAGCAAAAGAGTTAATGGTGACATTTTTATCTTTATATCGGGATAATTTGTGCTGAAACAAAGAGGTGATTGGATTATATTTGTCTAATCCGGTGGCGAGATTACCTAGCCACATATTATTAGCATTATCTTTGAAAATCGTTAAGATCCAGTTTTCAGATAAACTATTTGGCTTAGCATTACTTTGGTAACTTTGCAGCTTATCATTTAATAAATTAATGATGTTTAACCCATTTTTGCCGCCCAGCCAAACATGACTATCATCAAATCTTTCGATAGTGCGAATTTCATTCGATAACAACTTTTGCTTTGTACTCGCGGTGGTGAGATGCTTGCTAATTTGGTAGTTACGGTTTACTACATATAAACCTTGCTCAGTGGCTAGCCAATAGTGGTGATCAATTTCTTTAATATCAAATAGTGATTTTGCCGAAATATCCAAATTCCATTTATTCTTTTGATTTAAGGGGATCGCATAAGTAAATTTAGCATTGGCGATATAAATACCCTGATCATAAGTGCCGATCCAATAGTTATTATTGTTATCTTGAAAAAAACTTCTAATTTCGGCTAACTGTATTGTTGAATTTGGAATTTTAATGCGTTCAAAGTTATTATGTTTGCGAACGAATTTATGTAATCCTTGCGCAGTAGCTATCCAAAGTGTGTTTTTATTATCTTGATAAATTTCCCAAACTACATTGTCACGGAGTGAATTATTATTGTCATCAACAGCTAAAAAGTTATCAAAGTTATCATGATCTGGGTTGTAACGGCTGAGACCGTTTTGAGTGCCTACCCATAAAATACCGTTGTTATCGATAAAAACTTTGCGAATAAAATTATCAGCAATTGAGTGTGGATCGCTAACGTTATGGCGATAATGAACAAAATTTTTGCCATCGTAGCGGTTCAAGCCATCTTCGGTGGCGATCCAAATAAAACCTTGTTTATCTTGGGTGATACTAAATACATAGCTTTGTGACAAACCGTCGTCAGTTGAAATATTGGTAAATTTTAAAGGCGAGTCTAGTGTTACTGCATTAGCGTATGGCAGTTGTATTAATTGTATTAATTGTATTAATAGTATTGAGGTTAAAAACAATAACCTAAGGCAAAATATCGGCAATGTAGCGATACGACGTAAAAAACAGCGAGAGTGTTGAAAAACAGATAACAGCACTAAGGAACCTTTTTATAATAATTTTTATTGTTGACTTAATGATTGCTAAAACGTAGATTTTTCGAGACTGATTTATTAGGGTAACCATTTAAACTGTCGGTCGGGCTTCAGCCCGTCAAACCTAGGGATGATGCCTAAAGCCAACTTAAAAATGTGCCCCGAAAATACTGTATATGGTTAGTCTCGATTTTTCTTATCTTTGCTCTTGGATGAAAACATTCTAGCACCAGCATCTATTTAAAATGATGGTCGCGTGGAAGTCAATTAATTCATTGGTTCGTTACATTTTTATTTGAGCAATTATTTTAGC
>CAZVPC010000051.1:4807-11484 GCA_964629005.1 uncultured Pseudoalteromonadaceae bacterium
GGAAGTCAATTAATTCATTGGTTCGTTACATTTTTATTTGAGCAATTATTTTAGCTATTATTTTAGCAGGTATTAGTCTTTACTTAAAAATGCTAATATTTTCTCGCTTTTATTTTGGCAAAATCAGCAATTGACTTTATTTTAGCGCTCAAATACTGTTTATTGTCTATATCTTGTTTATTTTTTAATGAAATCAGAGTAATGCGATCAGGCTTGTTTGATTTAAATAACTGTAACTCAATGCAAGACTTAATATCGTCAAGTGATAAACTCAAAATTGCAGCAATGAGTAAATCTTTGTGATCAAAATTGATATCTTTATTACAAATAGACATCCAAAAACGTTGGCTTCTAACCCGTAAACTGGTGTCGTTTTCTTGTAATTGTCCGGCAAGACCTTGTTTTATTTGTTGCCATTCTTGGTCAACCATCACCTTAATATGAGTCAAACAATGATGAATAAAGTCATCAATAGCGTCTGCTAATTCAAATGCATGGGTATCGGGTGACTGAATGTAAAAAGCAATACCGGGATAGCGATTAATTGGAATATAACCAACCCCAACTAAATAGCCATATTGTTTTTCGGTACGCATTTGTTGAAAAAACAAAGGAGATAATAATTGGCTGATCATTAAAGCAGAGGCGATAGATTTTAAGTTTTTTTCAGCAAAAGGATAATAGAGTATGCTCGCATGATCGTGATCAGCCAACGTTAGCGGCATCACAATTTCACCTTGTCCAGTGATATCAATTACAGGACATTTTACTTCATATTGATCGCTAAAATGAGGCTGAAAAGCTTGTTTTACGATATTGGCTATTTCTTCGGCATGGCAATAATGCCAGTTACCATGGATTAAAACATCGATGGTAATTTGCTTGAACATTTGTTCGACAAATTGTTCAAATTGCGAAAAATTAACACGGGTTAACGCAGCTACAAGTACCTTGCTACTAGGGTTGTTAGGCTGCATTGCCGAACTCAATTTGGAAAAAAGCTGAGATATTGATTTACTGGTATTAGAATTTCGCCAATGCTCTTTAAGTTGTTGTTTAATTAGTAAAAAGCGTTGATTTGTTATCTCGCAATCTTTTAAACTCTTTAATAATCGAGTTAATAATGCCGGTTGATTAGCACTAACGCCTGACAATTGTAGGGTGATGCCACCTTGGTGTGCATATAAATGATAATGCATGCCCGCGAGCTCTGCATCATAGTTTTTTTCCACCACACGATCACTATACAAATCAACAAATAAACGGGTCATTGCTATATTTTCAGGGCTAGCAACAGTTACTGGGCTGTCAATACCAACATAAATATGTCCTTTAGGTACTTTAAAGGTAATGTCTTGTTTGTACCAAATGTTTATACCACTGGCATCATAAATTAGTTCTGGTAATAAATGAGTGTTTTCATTATAAAAAACCTGTGGATTTGCAATGATATAAGGATTTCTTGCGGGTAAACACAACGGTTGCTTTGTTGATAGATTTAGCGAGTATTTTTGCCAATGAGTTAATTTTTTTTGAGCTATTTTTGTAACATGATATGGCACTTGATACCAAAAACTAGTTTGATCAAAATAGCGGGCATTACTCAGCTGGTTCTGTTGGCTAACATGGATAATACGCATATTATCGCTAGATAAGTAACTTAGTAATTTATCAATACTGGTTTGGCATAAACCATCCATGACAAAATCACCAAAAATATAATCTTCAACAGGATAGTGCTGCATATTAACCACCAGTTGACAGACAGAATCAAGCGGAGTAACTTTTTCATGAAAAAGAAATGATAGTTCAGCAATCGCTTGTTTTTCTTCGTAATAATATTCGGCTAAGGGGGCTTCTTTCAGTAAACTGATGTACTTGAAAATAATTTCGATAATATCGTCGATGTGTTGCTCGCCTAATTCCGTTAAGCTCATGCTAATGTTAAAGTCCTTAAAGTTTGAACCATTAACACCTGAACCCGCCGTTAATGCCATTGCCCATTGCTGTTGTTTTAGCAATGAGAGAATACTCCCTTTACCTTCATGGCCTAGTAAATAGCTTAAAACTGATTCTGGTTTATGGCGATAAAACGAGTCAATACTTGGCATTGCAAAGCTCACGATTAGTTTGCGATCATTTTTGACGGGTTTTACATCGATTTTAATACCTAAATGTTTTTTTAAATATAGCGGTTGCGTTATTGCGGCTTGCGGTTTGTCGGCAACTTTAATTGCTGAAAATTTTTGCTCGGCTAATTGCGTTAATTCCTTAATCGTTTGCGGCCCTTCAAGGGCTAAAGTCATATAAGCGGCACGATAATGACAATTAAAAAAACGTTCAACTTCATCACGTATACAAGCGTGCTCTCTGTCGTTTAAGGTATCAATTGTACCAACAGAAAATTGAGAAAAAGGGTGTTGTTGATTAATGGTTTCTTTGTGAACATCATATAAACGGCGAATATCATCTTTTAGTTTCAATTTAAATTCTGCGTCGATATTTTGACGTTCTTTTTGTACAAATTCTTTTGAAAGCAAAGGTGAAATAAAAAATTCGCTAAAACGATCTAAGGCGCTTTCAAAATGACTGTGGTGAATGTCGAAATAAAAACAAGTATGTTCGGTTGCTGTCCATGCATTATGGCTACCGCCAAATTGACTAATAAATTTTTGATATTCACTACCGTTAGGATATTTTTTTGTCCCTAAAAACAACATGTGTTCAAGAAAGTGTGCTAAGCCCTGCCGATCTTTAGGATCACTGAAATGTCCAACATTAACGGCTAAAGCAGCGGCTGATTTTTCGGTATCTTCGTTATGAACCAATAAAACCGGCAAACCATTTGATAATGTTATCGGCTGATAAATTTTAGGATCGTTTGGGCTTTGTTTCAATTGTCGCTCCTACAGAATATTGAGTACCACTATTAAAACAACAAGTTGGAATAGGTTCGTATTTATTTACTAATGATTAAATTACCATTTATTATTGACTAAATTACTTGAAGGAACAACATCCGTCTATTTTATTCTTAAATGAGGTGACTTTTTTTTAATATTTACACTATTATAGCCATAAATAATAACATGGCTATGCAGATAACTCAGGTATTTACTCTAATCGTCATCTTCGCGACGCTTTTATCGAAGATCTCATGCTTTTTGCTACAGATTCCCGCTTAAAAGACTACGGGAATGACGCTCTTGAACCAAGTACATAGCCATAAATAATAATAAACGTTGAAATAACTGGCCGTGATCCTGCAATAGAAATATAGAGACATAGAAGTTGAGCTAAAGGTATCGTTGTTAAAATCGTTGGGTAAATATGCAAATATTCATAATGCGTCATGGTCAAGCGGCTAATTTTGCGGTGTCAGATGCAGAACGTTCGTTGACTGAACAAGGTATTCAGGAGGTTAATTTAATGGCTAAATGGCTAAAAAAATTACCTTTTGAATTCGATCAAATTTTAGTGAGCCCCTACAGGCGCGCGCAACAAACGGCTAATACCGTTTCACTAGCGCTTAATAGTAAGCCCAAATTAGTCGTTCTCGATTTTATTACCCCATCGGGAGATGCGCGGGAATTACATGATTATATTGATGGCATCTGTATATCCAGCAAGATCAACAGTGTACTTGTTGTTTCACACATGCCTTTAGTGAGTTATGTGGTAGCAGAATTAACTAATGAACATACAGCCCCTATTTTTCAAACGGCGGCAATCGCTGAAATTAGTTATGATGTGAAAAAAATGACAGGTAATTTTCGGCAGGTTGTTACACCAAATGATTTGAGTTAGAGCTTATTTATCTTTGACTTCGAGCAGTACTAATAAAGCACCATCGCCTCCCCATGTTAATGGTGCTTGATGAAAAGCCATTACGTCAGGATGTTGCACTAACCAATGGGGAACTTTAGTCTTAAGTACTCTTGAACCAATGCCGTGAACAATACAAACACAATGAATATGTTCTTTTTTACTTGCATATAATAGTGCGGAAATTTCTTGTTTAGCTTGTCGCTGTGTTAAGCCGTGTAAATCAAGGATAAATTCGGGCAAATAATCACCGCGACGTAAATTTTTACTTTCATAGTGGCTAACGCCAGCACGAACATATTTCATTGCACCATGAGTCGGTAATTGGGGCTCATATTGATCGGAAAAATAAAATTCAGCGTGCTGGTTAAATATCATTTTGTCTGAGCATTTATTTTTTAACAACGTTTTAGGCTTGCCGCTGTTTATAACTGAGTGTATGGTGTCCTGCACCATAGGTTTTACTTGGCCAACGAGCTGTTTAAATAAAGTGTCTTTGTCCGTAAGGTTGTGTTTTTTTGTGGGTGTTTTTTTTATCTTCATTTCGCAAACTTAAAATATTTAGGCCTAATTTTTATTAACTTCAATCTAGATCAAGGGGAATGCGTGACTAGCATTAATTCGACCTTAGTAACCGCCAAGTTATCTTCTATTGGCGACTATATTCGCTTTGCGGCTAGCGAATTTAATCGTGCGGAACTGTTTTTTGGTCATGGTACTGATAATGCGTGGGATGAAGCAACTACTTTAGTGCTTTTTTCGCTTTGCTTAGCGGATAAATATTCAGACAATCGTTTTGGTGACTATTTATTGCACTGTCGAGTGACTGAAAATGAAAAAATTGCGATCATAAAAATAATAGAACGTCGTATAAAAGAGAGAATTCCAGCGGCTTACATTACTAACCAAGCAAGTTTTGCTGATTTGCCCTTTTATGTTGATCAACGGGTGTTAGTGCCTCGTTCACCAATAGCAGAATTGATTGAAAACCATTTTGAACCTTATCTAGTACAATCACCTAAACGGATCCTTGATTTGTGTACGGGCAGTGCATGTATTGCTATTGCCTGTGCTTACGCCTTTCCAGATGCCGAGATAGATGCTCTTGATTTATCGATAGATGCACTTAATGTGGCACAAATAAATATTGAAAGTCATGGTCTTAATGAACAAGTTATTCCAATTCAGTCTGATCTTTTTTCTGGGATTGGTGAACTCACTTATGATTTAATTGTAACTAATCCCCCTTATGTTGATGTTGATGACATTAATAGCTTGCCAACTGAGTACACCCATGAACCTGAAATTGGTTTAGGTTGTGGCAGTGATGGCCTTGATTTGGTTAGAAAAATATTAGCTGAAGCGGCGTGTCATCTCAATGAAAACGGGGTGTTGATTTGTGAAGTGGGTAATTCTCAAGTGCATGTTGCAGCAGCATATCCTGAAATCCCATTTAATTGGTTAACGTTTACGCGCGGTGGGCACGGTGTTTTTCTGCTAACTAAAACCCTATTGCAACAGTATGCTCAACAGATAAAATTACAGCAATAGGCTGAATAACAAAAGTAATACCAGTTTCATTAATTAGGTGATCTACTTTATACGTAGGAAAAGTTGCCAAATACAAGGCATTTATTTCAATAACTAGTTGTTCTAATTATTAAATAAATAACGCAGTAGTTGGTGATTTTAACAAGTAGAAATGAGCACATATTTAGTGAGATTGGTATAAGCACAACAAAATAGGTGAAAGGTAGCAATGTCAGGTAACAGTATTGGTAAGTTATTTACCGTCACAACGTTTGGTGAAAGCCATGGTTTAGCCTTAGGGGCAATTATAGATGGTTGTCCACCGGGGATGGATTTATCAGAGCAAGACTTGCAATATGATCTTGATCGACGTAAACCGGGTACTTCGCGCTATACTACGGCGCGCCGAGAAGCCGATAAAGTTAAAATTTTATCGGGTATCTTTGAGGGGAAAACTACGGGTACACCGATTGGTTTAACGATTGAGAATACCGATCAACGTTCAAAAGATTATGGTGATATTGCCCAATCGTTTCGTCCGGGTCATGCAGATTATACTTATTGGCAAAAGTATGGCCTTAGAGATTATCGTGGTGGTGGGCGTTCTTCTGCACGTGAAACCGCGATGCGAGTAGCTGCAGGAGCGATTGCTAAAAAGTATTTGTATGAAAAATTAGGTATTACTATTCGAGCTTGTGTGACACAAATCGGTTTGATTTGTGCTGAAAAATTTGACTGGAATATTGTTGAGGAAAATGCCTTTTTCTTTCCTGATGAAAGTAAGTTAGAGCAATTAGATCAATACTTGCGCGATATAATCAAAGCGAAAAATTCAATTGGTGCCAAAGTTACCGTGGAAGCTTTAAATGTTCCGGTTGGTCTAGGTGAACCTATTTTTGATCGTTTAGATGCTGAGATTGCTCACGGATTAATGAGTATTAACGCGGTAAAAGGAGTTGAAATAGGTTCTGGTTTTGCCGTTGTTAATCAAAAAGGCTCTGAGCATAGAGATGAGCTTACGCCAGATGGG
The DNA here is from genome assembly GCA_964629005.1 of uncultured Pseudoalteromonadaceae bacterium. Lineage (GTDB taxonomy): Bacteria > Pseudomonadota > Gammaproteobacteria > Enterobacterales > Alteromonadaceae. The sequence continues at coordinate 11,193 of CAZVPC010000051.1, forward strand.
TTTCTATCAAATCACGCAGGAGGTATTTTAGGTGGTATTTCTTCTGGGCAAAACATTGTTGCATCGATTGCGTTAAAACCGACTTCAAGTATTGGTGTGAGTGGTAAAACTATTGATTTGACTGGTCAGCCAACCGACATTATTACTAAAGGTCGTCACGACCCTTGTGTGGGTATTCGTGCAGTACCTATTGCAGAGGCAATGTTAGCACTTACTTTAATGGATCATTTTTTACGCAATCGAGGTCAAAATGCTGATGTTAATTGCATTACGCCTAAAATAGATCCGTAGG
>CAZVPC010000051.1:11584-13957 GCA_964629005.1 uncultured Pseudoalteromonadaceae bacterium
TCAAAAGAAATTGGTGAAATTCTCGCCATTGTTACCGCAAGTAAAGTATTAGGGCCATCATTATGGGCGATGTTAGCAGATAAAACAGGACGGCAACTTAGTATTATTCGTTTTGGTGCTTTGTTAGCCTTGTTATGTTTTGTGGTGTTAGCTTGGCTTGATGATTATTGGTTAGTTACGCTATTTTTGTCATTGTTTACCTTATTTTGGGCGGCAATTTTGCCACAAATTGAAGTGATGACTCAAAATAGTATTCGTCGTAGCGCCAAACTTTACGCTCGCATTCGTTTATGGGGCAGTATTGGTTTTATTGTTTTAGCGGTGATCAGTGGTGAAGTGATCGAGCAGTTTTCGGTACAAGCGTTTATTTATCTTGGCTCGGCAGTATTATTTTTTTTAGGGCTAACCACCTTTTGGTTGCAGCAGCCTAAAATCCAACCTTTTGCGGCTATTACCCAGTCATCACTATTAAGTAAATTATTTCAGCTACGATTTTTGGTTTTCTTTTTTTCAGGCATGCTATTGCAAATAAGTTTTGCTCCCTATTATGGTTTTTTTGCTTTGTATTTAAGAGATTTAACTTATCCTAGTTATGCGGTTGGTTTGTTAATTGGCTTAGGGGTTGTTGCTGAAATATTCATTTTTATTTACGTCGGTAAAATTTTTAAATTTTTTGATATAAAAGCGATTTTAGTTTTTAGTATGTTTATTACCGCATTGCGTTGGTTATTGGTTGCTAAATTTGGTCAACTTTCATGGTTGTTAGCGCTAAGTCAACTAGGCCATGCCGCCAGTTTTGCTTTGTTTCATAGCGCGTCGATATTATTTTTACAACAGCACTTTGATGTGAACCAGCAAAGTAGAGCGCAAGCCATATATATTGGTGGCGTTTATGGCGTTGGTGGGGCTATTGGCGCTTATTTTTCGGGTGTTTTTTGGTTAGATGGTCAAGGCGCAGAACATACTTTTATGCTTGCTGTTTTTGCTGCTTTTATTGGCGGCGGTATTGCTCTGTTTATGCCGCGAGTTACAAAATGTTCACAATTTAACATTTGACTTGTAAAATTTTCTAGTTAGTATTGCCTGCGAAATTAAATTATTGTTATGTGGTTAGTGCTTTTGTCTCGATCGAAAAATAAGCTTTTATTGATAATGTTAACCTTGTTGGCTTTTATGGGTCAAACAATGGCATCGTCGATCATGTCTTATCAAATGTTGATGACCAGTCCACAAAACACTCAATTTCAAAAAAGCATGCAATTTCAACGTAATACTTCAAGAATGGATAGAGCATTGCATCATATCAGTAGTGCATCCGTTGGATCGAATTTGTCTATAGACAGCGCTGATCAAAGTGACTGCTGTGCCAAAACAGCGACTTGTACGGTTATGGGCTGTTCTGCTGTTGCTCTAACGAATCTTTTAGAAAACAATCATACTTTAGTTAGCTCAGGCGAAAAATTTAGTAACACCTTATTTTCGGCAAATAGCCAATACGCCCCTTCTTTGTACCGACCTCCAATCTGCTCATTAACCTAGCGTAGCTAGGCCTAAATTTCGGTTTGAATTTTATTTAGACTAAAAAGCAATCGTATTAACTTAAAAAAACAATTGTTCAATTTTATACTACTTTGTATATAATGTTGAATAATAATCATTATTATTATATTTTTATTCCCCATGGAGGGAACATGTTTATATCTCGTAAATTAACAACTAGCCTCACCGCATTATTTTTTAGCTTGCTTACTTTCGGTTTTGCCCAAGCGAATGAAACACAAAGTGCTAATTTGTCCAAAGTGATGGCATCTGCACCCTTATTAAATGTTTACAAAAATCCGAGTTGTGGTTGTTGTAAAAAATGGATCGAACATATTAAAAGTGCAGGCTTTCAAGCCGAAGTGCATAATAGGGCTAATTTAACTTCGCTAAAAGAAGATAAAGGTATTCAGCCACAGTATCGTTCGTGTCATACTGCAATATCAAAAGCAGGCTATGTATTTGAAGGGCATGTACCGGCTAAATTTATTGAACAATTTTTAACAGACAAACCTGAAGATGCGATTGGTTTATCTGCACCCGGTATGGGCATGGGTTCTCCCGGCATGGAAATGGGCGATAAATTTATGCCATATCAAGTGTTATTACTTAAGAAGGATGGCTCAAGTGAAGTCTATTCTGCAATTAAATCATACAAGGAGCAATTCTAGTGCTTAAAAACAACACCCATAGCAAAATTTATACATTGATTAGCTTGGGCATTTTATCTATAGGTAGTTTATCTGCTTATGCGACTGAAACCGCTCAAAGTCAAGCTGATATATTAACGTTTGAGCAGGCGATTAAAGTGGCGCGAAAAAACGATCCTTGGTT
>CAZVPC010000051.1:14057-16344 GCA_964629005.1 uncultured Pseudoalteromonadaceae bacterium
CCTTTTCAACGACAAAATAGAGAAGCACAGGTAACGGTAACGGTAGGTCAACTGTGGCTTGATGCTTATCGGGTACAAGAAAGTGTGGCGTTGATCGAAAGAGATCGTTCGTTATTCTTGCAATTGGCTGACGTTGCTGAGGCTAGCTATTCTTCTGCTTTAGGTAGAACTCGCCAAGCCGATATTGTGCGGGCGCAGTTAGAGTTGACGCACTTAGATGAGCGTTTAGATGTATTGGGACAAGAAAAAAACAAATTTGAAGGTAAATTATCGCGTTGGTTAACTGATTATTTATCTGGACTTGACGAAAAAACGGTGTTAGCTAACTTAGCCTTGCATGATATGAATTTAGGGAAAAAAATTCCACAAGTTGAATTGCAACATGCTGAATTGGTTTATACCCAAAAATGGCGTAGGCCTGAACAATTAGTCAGTTATTTTACTCAGCATCCAGCGGTTATTGCTTTAGATAAAAGAATTGCAGCGACTAAAACCGGTATTGCTTTAGCGAAACAAAAATATAAACCTGAATGGGGTGTTAACGCTGGGTATGGTTATCGTGCTGATGATCCTAGTGGCAGTAGTCGTGCCGATTTAATGTCAGTAGGGGTGACGTTTGACGTACCATTGTTTACTGAAAACAAACAAGATCAAGAAGTTAAATCAGCAATATCGAAAACTGAATCAATAAAAACGCAACGCTTGTTGTTATTGAGACAATTGTTGAGTGCTTATTCGAGTGCCAAAGGTCGTTTATTACGCTTGAATGATCAACAAAAACTATATCGTGATAAATTATTACCACAAATGTATGAGCAAGCAGATGCCTCATTAACCGCTTATACCAATGATGACGGTGACTTTGCCGAAGTGGTTAGAGCGCGTATTGCGGTGCTTAATGCGGAAATTAAAGTATTAACCATCGATGTTTCACAGCAAAAAATTCTACTAGAATTAAATTATTTATTTATTGGCGCTGATAAATCAGGTCTTTAACATTGCCAAATACGGAGAAAATTAATGAGTTCAAACAATAAATCCCCAATGAAGGGTATAGTGATTGGAGCCGTTGTCGGCTCAGTTATTACGTTAGGTGCATACACTATGTTTGCTCCCTCAACATCTTCAGAGTCGGGTGCTGCTAAAAGTGCAGAACGAAAACCTTTGTATTGGGTGTCGCCAATGAATGCCAATTATAAACGTGATAAACCAGGAAAATCTCCCATGGGTATGGATTTAGTCCCCTTTTATGGTGATGACGGTAAAGGTCCTAATGAAGGTCCGGGTACAGTTAGAATTTCACCGGATGTCATTAATAATCTTGGTGTGCGTATTGCCGCCGCAGAAATCAAGCCTTTACACACGCAAATAGATACAGTGGGTTATATTACTTATGACGAAGATACCTTAGTACATATTCATCCACGAGTAGAAGGCTGGATTGAAAAACTCTATGTTAAAGCGATAGGTGATCCGGTTAAAAATGGGCAGCCACTCTATGATCTTTACTCGCCTGAATTAGTGAATGCGCAAGAAGAATTATTGTTAGCGATTGATCGAAAGAACAAGCGCTTACGTTTAGCGGCTGAAAATCGTTTAGTTGCGTTGCAAGTGCCGGCGCAAGCGGTAGCAAAACTCAAAAAAACACGTAAAGTTCAACAAAACATCACCTTTTATGCGCCACAACAAGGTGTACTTGAAAAGCTAAAAATACGGGAAGGTTTTTTTGTTAAACCGGGTTCAACTATCATGTCTATTGGTGATCTATCTGAGGTTTGGCTAGAAGCAGAAATATTTGAACGTCAAGCGGCGTTAGTACATGTAGGTACTCCGATCAGTATGAATTTAGATTATTTACCGGGTAAAACTTATACCGGCAAGGTTGATTATGTTTATCCTACATTAGAGCCAGAAACGCGTACCGTTAAAGTGAGAATTCGCTTAAATAATGATAAGGATGAATTCAAGCCGAATATGTTTGCGCAAGTCATATTACATATTTCTAATGGCGATAGTGCATTATTAATTCCAAAAGAAGCCTTAGTGCGTACGGGTAGCCAAGACCGTGTGGTACTTGTTTTAGGGGAAGGTAGCTTTAAATCGATTGAAGTTAAGGTAGGACGTTTTGACAGTGATAGTGTTGAGATCCTATCTGGTTTATCTGAAGGTGAGAAAGTAGTAACTTCATCGCAATTTTTACTGGATTCAGAATCAAGTAAAACCTCAGATTTCAGACGGATGAATCACGAAGGTGGTGAAATGTCAGATATGGACATGGGTACGGACA
>CAZVPC010000052.1:0-16273 GCA_964629005.1 uncultured Pseudoalteromonadaceae bacterium
GATGATTTTGCTCGTCAGCATGCTCTACTCAGAGTAAAATTAGCCAACATTTCTTTAATAACTCTTTTTTATGTTTGCTTATCAAATTCAAAACGATTGTCTTAAAAATAAAACTATTTTAGTCACTGGTGCCGGCGATGGCATTGGTCGTCAGGCTGCATTAACCTATGCTCAGCTAGGTGCCACAGTTATTTTACTAGGAAAAACAGTAGCTAAACTTGAAGCTGTCTACGATGAAATAATTAACCAAGGAGGCGCAGAGCCCGCAATTATTCCATTAGACATGAAAGGAGCAACCAAGCAAAACTATATTGAAATGTCTGAGACCATCGCGCAGCAATTCGGTCAACTTGATGGTGCTTTACTTAACGCCGCTATTTTAGGTGAATTAACACCATTTACCCATATCCATGAACAAACATGGAAAGATGTCATGCAAGTCAACGTAACTGCCCAGTATTTGCTTGCTCAAGCATTAATTCCAACCATGCAAAAAGCAACCAATGCTTCTTTGGTTTTTATTTCATCAGGTGTGGGTAGTCAAGGGAAAGCTTTTTGGGGCCCTTACAGTGTATCAAAATTTGCCACTGAAGGTTTAATGCAAGTCATTGCCGATGAATTTGAAAATACAACATTGCGCACTAATGCGATCAACCCTGGAGCAACAAAAACAAATATGCGTGCTAGCGCTTACCCCGCTGAGGACAAAGACACATTAACCACTGTAGAACAAATAATGCCGCTATATGTTTATTTGATGGCAGATGACAGCAAAGATGTGAATGCTCAAGTACTTAAAGCGCAATAAATATTGTACTAAAGCTCTAAAAAACTAAAGCTCTAAAAAAAGAAGGGCCGATATTCTGCCCTTTTTCTATATGTTTATGTATTTCAGTCAAGAATAAATTAAAAAAAACTGTAGGTCAGAATTGATTCTGCCAAAATAATCATTTGCCGCACTAAAGTACGGCCTACAGCCGCTTATTCTTATTTAATTTGATGGTTACCTAAGTTCACGACGTAAAATTTTACCCACATTCGTCTTCGGTAAATCCGCCCTAAACTCGACTAATTTAGGCACTTTATAATTAGTCATATTTTTTCGACAATGAACAATTATAGACTTTTCATCTAAACTAGGATCTTTTTTAACGATAAATACTTTAACAATCTCACCACTAACATCATGAGGTACGCCAATAGCTGCCGCTTCTAAAACCCCTTCATGCATCATTAACACTTCTTCGATTTCATTAGGAAACACGTTAAAACCAGAAACGATGATCAGATCTTTTTTACGATCAACAATTTTAAAATATCCTCTGTCATCCATAAAAGCAATATCACCGGTAGCCAGCCAGCCCTCTTTTAAAACGTCGCTCGTTGCTTCTGGACGATTAAAATATCCACGCATAACTTGCGGGCCTTTTACCCACATTTCACCGGCTTCACCAATAGGCATCTCATGATCATTTTCATCCATAATTCGAATATCAGTAGAGGGCGCGGGCAAACCAATAGTGCCATCATAACTGTCTTGATTATAAGGGCTTAACGTCACCATAGGTGAGCATTCGGTCAAGCCATAACCTTCAAATAAACGTGTTTTAGTGACGTGTTGCCAACGCTCCGCAACGGGGCGTTGTACTGCCATACCACCACCTAACGATAACTTGAGATGACTAAAATCAAGCTCTTTGAAGCCAACTGTATTAAGCAAACCATTAAACAAAGTATTCACACCAGTGATTGCAGTAAAAGGATACTTAGCTAATTCTTTCACAAAATTAGGCATATCTCGCGGATTAGTAATGAGTAAGTTAGTGCCGCCTAAAGTGATAAATGTTAGGCAATTAGCCGTTAAGGCAAAGATATGATAAAGCGGTAAAGCGGTTACGATGAGTTCTTTGCCTTCTTCAAGTAAAGGTTTTATCGCAGCTTTCGCTTGTTCTAAATTAGCGATCATATTTCTATGGGTCAACATTGCCCCTTTAGATACACCCGTTGTTCCACCGGTATATTGTAAAAAAGCTAAATCTTCACCTGTTACCAACACAGGAGTAAAAGGTATCACTAGCCCTTTAGCAATAACCGTATTAAAGCGAATCGCATTTTTTAACTGAAAAGCCGGTACCATTTTTTTAACGTATTTAACAACACAATTAACCAGTGTACCTTTAACCAAACCTAAACGATCTCCAAGTGAGGTTAAAATAACGTGTTCTACTGAGGTATTATCAATGACTTGCTCTAAAGTATTGGCAAAATTTTCAATGATCAACATCGCTTTAGTATTTGAATCTTTTAACTGATGTTCCAATTCTCTCGCTGTATAGAGTGGATTTACGTTTACAACGATTAACCCCGCCAACAACGCGCCAAACAAAGCAATAGGGTATTGCAAGGTATTTGGTACCATAATAGCGAAACTATCGCCTTTTTTTAACCCCAACTCTTGTTGAAGATAAGCGGCAAAAGCTTTTGCTTGTCGTTCAAGATCACCATAAGTGATCTCACTTCCCATATTAATAAACGCGGTTCTATCAGAATAAATAGCCGCATACTTGATAAACATTTCACCGATGGATGCATGTTTGTCAGGATCAATTTCAAATGGAACTTTGGGTGGATAACTTTGTTCAAGCCAAATTTTTTCCACTATTGCTCTCCTCTATCTAAAACTGTACAGATAACACATATTATGTGTGATGAATTTTAGTTGAGCCAATAATAATTATTATTTTTTCTTTACATTAAAATAATTTTTAATGCTTTACTATTAACTTAAAATCAGCAATCGACACACGAAAATAATGCTCAACTGCTGCCTATAAGATTATGCTCAACTTACATTAATGCAATCTCAAATCACCTAAATAATTAAAACAAACGTTTTAAGCTTTTACTCAAAATCGGGGCATCATTCCATAATTTTCAGTAAAATCCTAGTACTTGTTACCAAAACCTATTAAATAAATTGTTGAATAAGCTTGGCTGTCTCCTTGGGTTGCTCCATATGAACATGATGACCACCGGTTAAAGTGGTTATTTTAAGAGCAGAAAAAATATCTCTATAGTGCTCAATAGCAGACTTAACCATATCAAAGCCCTTATCACCATGAATAATTTGTGTTGGCGCTTTTATATCGATAATTAATTGCTCAGACTGTTCAAGAGATAAACGCAACGGTGATTTTGTTCTTAATCGGGCATCGGAGCGCCATAAATAACCTTGGGTAAATTTTTCAACACCGCGCTCTACTAATAACTTTGCTTGTGGATACTTAAGATCAGAAACATTAATGCGCGCATTGATCGCTGAGTCAAGAGTGCTATGAAAACTTTTCTGCTTAGTTGTATTTGCTAAGCGACTTAACATGCCTTGGCGTAACGATTTCGTTGTTTTGCCTGCTTCGGCATGCAAAAAACCTATCGAGTCAATTAGAGTGAGTGACTTAACTTTTTCAGGAAAAGCAGCAGCAAAGGCTGAAGCGATCATCCCGCCCATTGAATGCGCAACAATATCAATGGCAGGCCATTTATTCAACTCATACAATTGAACAAGATCATAAATATAATCAACAAAATGATAATGTGCATCTAGGCTACGATGTCCAGACAGACCATGCCCGGCCAAGTCAATGGCGATAATACGGCGATCAATTAAGTGCGGCATTAACGGGGTGAAACTAGCGGCATTATCTAACCAGCCATGTAGGCATAATAGAGGCGGTAACTGATTGTTACCGTAAGCCAATCCTTTAATAGCTAAGCTGGGAAGCTGATATGCTACATCAACAGCAACTAATTCGTTTTGCATGCGATCCTTTGTACTTATGATTTTTTAGCTAAAAAATAAAGTGTTGCCAAGCCCATGGCTGACCAGATAAATACCCAGATAAACTCTGGCACCATCGTTAAATCTGCCAAGCTAGCGCCATCACCTAATGAACGACCGTCGAGTAAATAAAATGGACTATATAAGCTGTTTAATAACACCATCATACCCGCAAGTTGCAACAGCCATTGTACACGTTGCAAATTACTAACTTTTAAAGATAAAACAAACAAGACAATTAACACTGCACAGATAAAAAGAGTTAAAACATCTCTCGCCCACAATAATACGGTAATGGCAAGTAATATGATGATAAGGCTAGCAAAAATTTGTGCAACACGTTGATGAAGTTTAGCGATATAAAAAATCATCACGCCCCAAATAATCGCCCCTGCATAGCCTGAAAAACTAACCAGAAAACGACTACCACCTTGAGTAGTACACAAACCTGCCCCATTAGTAAATAATTGAATTCGTATGATTGAACCACCGGAGATAAGTGCCGCTATACCATGACTAATTTCATGAAAATAGCTTTCTAACCAATTAAAAGGAATAGAAACAATAGGGATTTGTCGCAACACAATCGCGATAAGTAAAAACATCCAAAACTGATATTTTTGACTAAACGAAGGGTTTTTTATAACGCTATCAGGCAAATAAATTAACTCCAAGTAATTGTTGAACATTTTCACGTTGTGCTAAATTTCCAACGTTTTTATAAGCGCTAATAGCAGACAAATTTTGTTTTGATGGTTGATCTAACTTAGCCGTATTTTCAGACGACTTATTTTTGACGCTTGGTTTATTTTGATCTCTTTGTGACTGTTGCTCAAGTAAGGCAATTGCCTGCTCACTAACATCCAAACGACCAACAGGTGCTGGCGTTTTTTTATTATCAACTTGTCCACGCAGCCGCGCTTGCTGATAATTTACCGGCGTTTTATTATTCAGTGTTTGAGCATTAACACTGTTAAAATTTGATGATTTAGTAACTTGCATAAGATTAATTTAGCAAAAATCAGACCGTTTAGCTATTCCTTACCCGGTAATTTTTTCCAAGATACGGTATCTCGAACATACACAGGTTGTGCATTTTCAGCACTAACACTTTCACCCGCATCAAACTTTGCTTTACCAATAATTAACATCGCTTGTGCATGGGGAAATAGTATTTCCACCTCAGCTTGATTAGTTGTTAACTTGTCAAGTTGCTCCGCATAAGCTTGCCACCCTGTACCCACAGCATAAATATGGTGCTGAGCATTACTTTTTAATAATGGTGATAAATGTTTGGCTAAACGTTTAGGTGCAAGTACCGACTCAGCCAGTAGTGGCTGCATTATATTATTATCGTCAAGCTGATAAAAACCGTTATATACTTCACTCATACGGGCATCAATGGCAGCAATAACATGTGTTTCACCCTTTTGCTGAAAAGCAACTTGTGCCATGGTTTGCAAAGTAGAAACCCCCACTAAAGGTAAATTAGCCGCAAACGCTAAACCTTGTGCTACACCAATACCAATACGTACCCCAGTAAAACTGCCTGGACCTTGACCAAACACTAAACCATCAAGTTGTGTTAACTGACACTGTGCTGCTTTTAAGACTTCATCAACCATAGGCAATAAACGCATACTATGTGATTGTGGACAAATTTCATAACGACTAAACACCTCACCATTTAAGGTTAAGGCGACTGAACAGGCTTCAGTTGAGGCGTCTATTGCTAATATATTCACTTAATTTTACTCTTTTATTATCTTTTTAGATCCTGACCTTCGTCAGGAAGACAGTATCTCATTTTTACAGCTTAAACTTTCATTAAATTCTCTAAAAAACGAATTGACTCAGCTAAATTTCGTGTGCGTTTCATCTCAGGCAAACTTTTAATAAATACTTGTCCGTAAGGTCGATTTACTAACCTATCATCACATATCACCATAATACCCTGATCATTTATATCGCGAATTAAACGACCAACCCCTTGTTTTAAAGCGATCACTGCTTGGGGTAATTGAATTTGTTTAAAAGGGTCTCCACCTTGACGTTTTACATCCTCGCAACGTGCTTGCAATAACGGGTCGTCAGGTGATGCAAAGGGTAATTTATCAATAATAACACAAGTGAGATTATTGCCTCTAACATCAACACCTTCCCAAAAACTCGCTGTCGCTAATAATACCGCATTATCTTGGGCTATAAACTGTGTTAATAGATTACGTTTAGGCATTTGACCTTGCACTAATAATGGTTGCTCTATTTGTCCATCCAAAAAATGTTCACTTAGTAATTGTGCTACCTGATTCATTACCCTATAGCTGGTAAATAATAAAAAACAAGCGCCTTTACTGGCTTTAATCAATGGTATTGCCATCAGTGATAATGCATGGGCGCGTTGACTATCATTTGCTGGCGGTAAATATCGCGGCACTAATAGTTGCGATTGTTGATAAAAATCAAATGGACTATCTAATAATAATTGCTTGCTACCATTGATGCCTAACTGTTTAACAAAATGATCAAATTTACCATCGACAGCTAGCGTTGCCGAGGTAAAGATCCAGCCAGCATTCGAGTTATTCACCACTTCACTAAATTTATCAGCAATACTTAAGGGCGTTTGATGCAAAACCACATGGCGTGGTGTAGTTTCATACCAAAAACTTAAACCGTTAGTTTGTGTTTCCACCATCATTTCATATTTTGTCAACAAGTTCACTGCACGATCAAAACAATTGTCAATCGCTTCATTACGCGACACACATATTTTGATCACTTGATATAAAAAATCCAGATCCACTTTTAAATCAACAAAACCTTGAGCAAAACGCGATTGTTGATGTTTATCACGCCAATTACCGCGTTGAGGATCATAAGGAAACAATAAACGAAACGATTGAGCGGTTTGTACTAATTTATTAGCGGCTTTACCGAGTTGCTTAACATCGGTTAATTGCGTACGGTAAATTTGCTGAACATCAGTACATAACTCTAGTAATTGACGAGTGGAAAACACTTCACCAAAATACTCACTGGCAATATCAGTAATTTGGTGCGCTTCATCAAAAATAACCACATCTGTCTTTGGTATTAATTCACCAAAACCAGTGTCTTTTAAAGCCATATCAGCAAAAAACAAATGATGGTTAATCACCACTAGATCCGCATCAATGGCTTTTTTCCGTGCCTTAATTAAATAACATTCCTCAACATTGGGACAATCTTTTGCCAAACAATTATCAACAGTACTGGTAATTAACGGAAAAATTAGCGAGTCTTCGGCGATATCAAGTAGATCTCCAATATCACCAGTTTGCGTGGTAGTTGACCACGTTTTAACTTTAACTAAATCGATTAATGACGACGCATCAAGTTGACCACGTGTTTGTTGATATTGTTCAAGCCGGTACTGGCAAAGATAATTAGCACGACCTTTTAACAAAGCCACTTGCATATTACTTTTTAGCACTTTCTTGATCAAAGGTAGATCTTTATAAAATAATTGCTCTTGTAAGTTTTTTGTCCCCGTTGATACAATCACTTTTTTATTTTCAATAGTTTTGCTTTTAATTAACGCAGGAATTAAATAAGCAAAAGTTTTGCCCGTTCCAGTACCCGCTTCAACAATCAAACAATGTTGATTTTCAATGGCACAGTGTACTTCCTCAGCCATATCTAATTGAGCTTGTCTTGGTGAGTAAGCTGAAATGATTTGCGCTAATGATCCTGTTGAGGAAAAAACATTCTTAATTGATGACATTCATTTATGATTTGGACTCTGCTCAGCACGAGTCAACGAGATAGGGAAATATAGCGGCTATTATAGAGAATTTTTAGATAAAAACATCTAAATGGCTAATTTTTTCTGAGGTATGTTTGGCCGATTTTTGTATCCTATTTTTATTAACCTCCTTTTCCTCACTCACACTTGAGTTGTCGTTGCTATTAATTAATTCCAGTGCTTGCTCAGATAGTTCAACCACTTCCTGTTGTGTTTGTTGCATCGAGTCATCTTGTTCATTAGCACTACTATGATGCGCGGATTGATAAAAATCAAAAGCATCCTCATTAAGCTCATGACGATCATCTTTTAATTTTCCTAACCGTGCATCTTTTAACAGCGCTTTTACCTTTAACTTTTCTGGTCGGATCGGTTTAGCGATCACTTGCGATGCTTGCGCTAATTGGGTAGTAAAAATATCCATAAATAACCTTATATCACTTAAAAATCGTCTTTGCTACTCTCGTTATCGGAAAAAAGCCACTAATCTTTAACAACTTACTAACAAACCTAGGTATTAATTTATATATTAGAGCTTTTAATCATAAAAAAGTTCTAACTAACAGTTGCTATAAACCTAAAATAACCGTACTGTAAACAAAAATTAAAAACAAAGCAGTAATGTAGCCCAACACATTGTAAGCTTTAGTTTACGAAATACTTTAAAAACAACAGCAAACGAGCAAATTATGATTTCAAACCTTAGCGCTAGCCATCATCATCACCATCATATGGATTAGCCGCTCAGGTTGTATCTCTGAGAGGCTATGGGCCTTTCAGCGGTAATTGAAACATTGCAAAACCAGTTTCTAAAACCCCGAAAGAGTCCAACTCTTTCGGGGTTTTTTACTTTTTACACTATTATTTACTATGACTTTACCAACTGGAATTTAAATGATGACATCAGCACAACCACGCTTACGCATAGCAATGCAAAAATCAGGGCGATTAAGTGACGACACGCAAAACTTATTTAAACGCTGTGGACTAAAACTTAACTTAGCCGATCGCCGTTTACTTGCTCACGTTAGCAACATGCCTATTGATATTATGCGCGTACGCAGTAGTGACATTCCTGGTTTAGTTATGGACGGTGTTTGTGACTTAGGCATAGTTGGCGACAATACTTTAGAAGAAACCGCACTTGAACGTGAACTTATCGGCAGTAAATCAGCGTATGTGCGTACTTGCTCACTTAATTTTGGTGGTTGTCGCCTATCGCTAGCGATGCCAGAAGAATTTAACTATAAAGGCATTAAAAGCCTTGATGGTTTACGTTTTGCTACCACCTACCCGCAATTATTGCAACGTTATGCACGCAAAAACAATATTAATGTCGATTTTTGTTTACTCAAAGGTTCAGTGGAAGTAGCGCCTCGGGTTGGTTTAGCCGATGGTATTTGCGACTTAGTGTCAACGGGATCAACCCTTGAGGCTAACGGCCTAAAAGAAGTGGAAGTTATTTTCAAATCGAAAGCCTCACTTATTCAAACTGCCGCTAAATTACCCACAGCAAAACAACAAATACTTGATACCTTATTACCGCGTATTCAAGGAGTAATGAAGGCAAAAGAAAGTAAATACATCATGTTACATGCACCAAAAGATAAAATTAGCGAAGTCAGTGCGTTAATGCCGGGCAAAGAAACGCCGACTATTTTACCACTAGCGGGGCGTGATGATTTAGTCGCGGTACACGTGGTTGCTACTGAAACCTTTTTTTGGGAAACCATGGAAGATTTAAAAGAGCTTGGCTGCAACTCCATATTAGTAATGCCAATTGAGAAAATGATGGGTTAAATTTTTAATCTCATTGCTATTTAGCCCAATAGCAGCATCGGAAGTACCATTGATTGGCATCAATTGCGTGCATCCTCTTTGCTCTTGAACTAACTAGCTGCGAGCTAACCAAATTTATTTATTACTCATCTTGAAATTTTTAAAAGAGAACTACATGAACAAGCAAATGATCAACTGGCAAGCACTTTCACCGCAAGAACAAAAAAATGCGCTCGCTCGCCCAGCTATAGCCAATAATGCCTTGTTATCAACACAAGTAAATAATATTTTGGCGCAAGTGAAAAGCAAAGGTGACCGTGCGCTTTATGACTTTACCGAAAAATTTGATGGGGTAGTGTTAGCAAGTTTAAAAGTAAGCACTGAGCAAGTACAAAAGGCTAAAAATGCTTTAACCAGCAAACGCCTAAAAGCCATTAACACTGCCTATGCTCAAATAAAACGCTTCCATGAAGCACAGCAACCACAAGACATTGCAGTAGAAACAACAGCAGGCGTGCGTTGTGTGTTAAAAACTGAAGCGATAGAAAGTGTCGGTTTGTATATTCCGGCAGGCTCAGCACCGTTACCATCAACGGTGTTAATGTTAGGTGTACCCGCACAAATCGTAAATTGTCCACGGGTGGTACTGGTATGCCCGCCGAATAAAAATGGAGAGCTTGCCGATGAAATATTAGCGGCAGCAGACTTATGTGGCATTACTGAAATATATGCCGTTGGTGGCGCGCATGCTATCGCTGCCCTTGCTTATGGTACGCAAACCATAAACGCAGTCAATAAAGTTTTTGGCCCAGGTAATCGTTATGTTACCGAAGCGAAAAAACAGTTATCACAACAAGTGGCTGGTTTTGCCATTGATATGCCCGCAGGCCCGTCAGAATTATTAATTATTGGCGACAAAACTAGCAATGCCGCCTTTATTGCTGCCGATTTATTATCGCAAGCAGAACATGGCGCTGATAGCCAAGTGATATTATTAACTGACTCTACAGCACTCATTAATAACGTTGCAGAGCAATTAACGTTACAAATTACACTTTTATCTCGCCAAAAAATCGCTCAGCAAGCGCTAGCTCACAGCCGACTCGTTTTAGTAGATAATATTGAACAAGCTATTGAAGTATCAAACGAATATGGCCCTGAGCATTTAATTGTGCAAACGCAACAACCACAAGCTTTGCTCAAAAAGTTACGTAATGCTGGTTCTGTTTTTGTCGGCGCTTATACACCTGAGTCTGCGGGAGATTACGCCAGCGGTACCAATCACGTGTTACCCACTTACGGTTATTCAAAGGTTATTAGTAGTTTATCACTCGCTGATTTTTCTCGCCGCTATACCGTGCAAGAATTATCGCGTGAGGGCTTAGCAAGTTTGGCTGAATGTATTATTGAACTCACCGATGCAGAAGGCTTAGATGCCCACCAACGAGCGGTAACTATTCGTTTAGAGGAAGACAAAAAATGAGTTTAGCTAAACAACTCGCTCGCCAAGACGTAGTAGCTATGGTGCCTTATCAGTCGGCGCGGCGTTTATTTTCTTCTGCAAACACAGCAGATGGCGCACAAAAAATTTGGCTTAATGCAAATGAAGCCGCAGGCAGTGGTACTTATCAACTATCAGGTGATAATCTTAATCGTTACCCTGATTTTCAACCCGAAAAACTATTAACGGCTTATAGTAATTATTGTGGCTTAGCGAAAGCAAACATTTTAGCGACTCGCGGCGCTGATGAAGGCATTGAATTGATCATTCGTACCTTTTGCCGCGCTTATCAAGACAATATCATTATTTGTCCACCCACTTATGGCATGTATGCCATTAGTGCTAAAAATCACGGCGCAGGCATTATTGAAGTGCCACTTATTGATGCTGACAATCAAACAAAAAATCAAACGAAAAATCAAAATAAAACTTTAAATATTACAGCACTTAAAGATCAAGTTGGCAAAGCTAAGGTAATATTTTTATGCTCACCGGGCAATCCTGTCGGTAATTTATTACCGCAAGCGCAAATAAAACAAATACTCGATTTGTTCAAAGATAGCGCTATGGTAGTGGTTGATGAAGCTTATATTGAATTTTGCCCACAGCAATCAGTAACGTCATGGTTAGCGCAATATCCCAATTTAATCGTGTTAAGAACCTTATCAAAAGCGTTTGCTTTGGCGGGTTTACGCTGTGGTTTTACCTTAGCAAGTAGCGAGGTAATTAACCTATTAAGTAAAGTGATCGCGCCTTATCCTATTTCAGCGCCCGTTGCTGACATTGCCAGTAACAATTTACAAACAAATAGCCTTGAACGAATGAGTATTCGCGTTGAAGAAACCTTGGTGTTACGACAAGATCTTAGCCAATGGTTAACTGAGCAACCGTGGTGTGAGCGCGTATTTAATAGCGATGCTAACTTCATCTTATTCAACACACCATTTAAAAATGAGATCTTTAATTGTTTAAAAGCACAAGGCATTTTAATTCGCGATCAATCAAAGCAACAACAACTTAAAAACTGTTTACGTATCAGCATTGGCAGCAAAGATGAACTTGAGCTGTTAAAACAAATCATCAATGAGACTACTTTTTAAACATAAAGCGCAAATGAATTCCCGTAATAGACGAGTAGCGCGGCTAAAGCCCTGCCTACAAAGAGAAAAAATAATGACAGCACAAAATATTTTATTTATTGACCGTGACGGCACGCTAATTGAAGAGCCTATTAGCGATAAGCAAGTGGATAGCTTAGAAAAATTGGTGTTTGAGCCCTTAGTTATCCCCGAATTACTAAAATTACAAACAAAAGGCTTTCGTTTAGTGATGGTTTCTAATCAAGACGGTTTAGGCACGAAAAGCTACCCACAAGCCGATTTTGACTTGCCTCATAACAATATGATGGCATTGTTCACTTCACAAGGCATTATTTTTGACGAAGTGCTACTCTGCCCGCATTTTATTGAAGATAATTGCAGTTGCCGTAAGCCAAAACTAGGGTTGGTAAAAGATTATTTGCAACAAGGTAAAATTAACTTTGCCAACTCTTATGTCATTGGCGACAGAGAAACTGATATTCAACTTGCCGATAATATGGCAATAACCGGCATTAAATATGATCGTCAAAACTTAAATTGGCAACAAGTTAGTGAGTTGATCCTTAATAAACTAGAACAGCCACGCATTGCCAACGTTACTCGCACCACTAAAGAAACCAATATAAACGTCAGTATTAATTTAGATAAACACGGCAGCAATAACATTGACACTGGTTTAGGGTTTTTTGATCACATGCTTGAACAAATTGCCACTCACGGTGGTTTTAGTCTGCAATGCAGCGTAAACGGCGATTATCACATTGACGAACATCACAGCGTAGAAGATACCGCTCTGGCACTAGGCCAAGCACTCAAACAAGCGCTCGGCAACAAACGAGGTATTAATCGTTTTGGTTTTGTATTACCTATGGATGAATGCAAAGCACAATGCAGTATTGATTTATCAGGGCGACCGTGGCTAGAGTTTGATGCTGACTTTAGCGCGGCAAATGTTGGCAATATGTCAACACAAATGGTGGCACACTTCTTTCGCTCGTTAGCCGATGCCATGGCGATCACCTTGCATTTATCTACCTCAACAGGTAATTGTCATCACCAAGTAGAAAGTTTATTTAAAGTATTTGGCCGCGCCTTAGGCCAAGCAATAAAAGTAGATGGTGATGAATTGCCGAGTTCAAAAGGAACGTTGTAATGAGCATTGAGATACTGACCTTCGTCAGCATGACGGGAATCAAAGATACTGACCTTCGTCAGCATGACGGGGATCAAAGATACTGACCTTCGTCAACATGACGGAGATCAAAGATACTGACCTCCGTCAACATGACGGGGATCACATCGTCCTGAACTGAAAAAACGTCATCCTGAACTTGTTTCAGGATCTAACAATAGAGAAACAGAGTAACGTTATGAATAACAACGTAATTGTCGATACAGGTTGCGCCAATTTATCTTCGGTTAAATTCGCAGTACAGCGTTTAGGCTTTAAGGTAACCATCACCGACGATGTTAGATTAATAAAAGCCGCCGACAAAGTAATATTACCCGGTGTTGGCAGCGCCAAATATGCGATGGCGAACATTATCGAGAAAGATTTAGTTGAGACATTAAAAAACTTAAGCCAACCTGTGTTAGGTTTTTGTTTAGGTATGCAGTTGATGACACGCAGCTCAACAGAAACAAATGAAGATGAATGTGTAAGTTGTTTGGATTTGATCCCAACCACAGTTGAGCCACTTAAAGCACAAGGTTTGCGTTTACCACACATGGGCTGGAATACCTTAACAGCAGTAAATGATCATCCAATATTCAATGGCATCAAAACAGGTGATTATTTCTACTTTGTCCATAGTTTTGCCGCGCCAGTGAGCCAATACACCATAGCAGCTTGTGAATATGGAAACACATTTTCAGCGGCTATCGCTAAAGATAACTTTATTGGTTGTCAGTTTCATCCCGAACGGTCAGGAAAACTCGGTAGTAAAATTATCGAAAACTTTTTAAATTTATAATATTTTCATTGTTACTTTCAAATGGATGATATTTGAAGTGGATACAATGAAAAAGCACGGAGTTTATAACTATAAATGAGTACTTTTGAAGCAGTAGGCGCAAAAAATAGCGCCATTAGGAATAACGAATTATGATGATCCCTGCAATTGATTTAATTAATGGCGAAGTAGTACGCTTATTTCAAGGTGACTATAGTCAAAAAACCAATTATAAAACCACACCACAGCAACGCCAAAAAGCTTATGCAAGCGCAGGCGCCACCGTGATGCACTTTGTTGATTTAGACGGTGCGAAAGATAGTACTAAACGTCAATTGACTACCCTCAAAACACTAATGCCACACCCAACAATGACCATTCAAGTTGGCGGCGGCATTCGCTGTGAAGATGACGTAAAACAACTCCTTACACTTGGCGCAGATCGCGTGGTTATCGGTTCGTTAGCAATAAAGCATCCTGAATTAGTGAGATCATGGTTAACAACCTACGGCGGCGAAAAAATAGTCTTAGCGCTTGATATTCGTATTGATGAACAAGGTAATAAAACCTTACCTACCCATGGCTGGATAAAAGACAGTGGCGTAAATTTAGAAGATCTTTTAGATGATTACATTAGTGCTGGCATCAAACACATTCTCTGTACCGATATTTCTAAAGACGGCACCTTAACTGGCACTAATGTTGCGCTTTATACAGAGCTTTGCCAAAAATACCCAAGCATTGCTTGGCAAGCATCAGGCGGTATTGGCAGCTTAAACGATATTAAAGCACTTATTCCTACCGGTGTTAGTGGCGTAATTTTAGGTCGTTCATTACTTGAAGAAAAATTCACCCTTAAGGAGGCTATTGCATGTTGGCCAAACGAATAATTCCTTGCTTGGACGTTCGCGATGGCAAAGTTGTTAAAGGTGTACAGTTTCGTAACCATGAAATTATTGGTGATATTGTGCCTTTAGCCAAGCAATATGCTGAGGCAGGCGCTGATGAATTAGTTTTTTATGATATTACCGCTAGCTCAGACAATCGCGTAGTAGATAAAAGTTGGGTAAGCAAAATCGCCGAAGTGATTGATATTCCATTTTGTGTCGCTGGTGGCATTAAAAACGAAGATGATGCCAAAGAAATACTGATGATGGGTGCAGATAAAATTAGCATTAACTCCCCTGCACTACGCGATCCAAGTTTGATCACTCGCTTAGCCGAGGTATTTGGTCAACAATGTATTGTGGTTGGTATTGACAGTTTTTTTAATAAAGAGGCCAATGCGGGTCGAGGTGAATACCAAGTTTACCAATTTACTGGTGATGAAAAGCGCACCCAGAAAACGACTTGGACAACCTTTGAGTGGATAACGGAAGTACAACAACATGGCGCAGGTGAAATTGTACTTAACTGCATGAATCAAGATGGTGTACGTCAAGGCTATGATCTTGTGCAATTAAAACAAGCACGTGCGGTATGTAAGGTACCATTAATTGCATCAGGCGGTGCCGGTACCATGGCGCATTTTAGCGACGTTTATCAACAATGTGATGTCGATGGGGCCTTAGCTGCCAGCGTTTTCCATAAAGGCATTATCACCATTAACAAGCTTAAAAGTTATTTAAATCAACAAAATATCGAGATCAGATTATGTTAGTCACCTTAGAAAACTATCAACAACTTGCTTGGGATAAAATGGAAAACATGATCCCAGCCATTATTCAACACCACAAAACTGGTGCTATATTAATGCAAGCTTACATGAGCATTGAAGCACTACAACAAAGCTTAACCACCAACAAAGCCACTTTTTTTAGTCGCTCAAAACAAGCACTATGGTTAAAAGGGGAAACCTCTGGCAATTTTTTAAATGTTAAACAAATTATAGCTGATTGCGACCAAGACAGTTTATTAATAGCCTGCGAGCCTGTTGGCCCGAGTTGTCATTTAGGCACAGAGTCTTGTTTTGTTGAACAAAAATTGACTCAGCAAAACTTTTTAAGCCAGCTTGAGCAAGTGATCATTAGCCGTAAAAATGATGCACCAGAAAACAGTTATACCGCGCAATTATTTGCTCGTGGCACCACTAAAATGGCACAAAAAGTTGGCGAAGAAGGCGTTGAAGTCGCCCTTGCCGCTGTTGCAGAAACTAAAGAAGATCTACTCGGTGAATGCGCTGATTTGTTTTATCACACGCTAGTATTACTGCGCGATCAAAACATTGATTTAAGTGAAGTAATGGCAGTATTACAGCAGCGGCATAATAAGTAAACGAAAAAATAACGAATCAAATAAACACAAAAATAATGGTTA
>CAZVPC010000053.1:0-16189 GCA_964629005.1 uncultured Pseudoalteromonadaceae bacterium
TGGTGATTTTAACAAGTAGAAATGAGCACATATTTAGTGAGATTGGTATAAATAGGGGGTAGGGGTAACGTAGGCGTGACTTCAGTCGCGCGGCTCTTGTTAATGCTGCTTACTTAAGCGCGGTTCAGGAGATAAGTTCCATACAAACCTAAGTACCTACATCCGTGCAGGTAAAAACCACGCCTACTGAGCGCGTATCGCACAATACAATGCAGATCATGAGAAAAGTTATGGTGGACCTTGCTCGTCTTACAATGCTAAGTAGTTGAAATAACACTCACCAGTAGAGTGTTTTTTGGCATTGTTGATTTACAGGCTCTAGTATTAAGCTAATTGGGCAAAACAACTGTCAGCAGCAATTAAGGTTTTTTCGATAATATCATCCGTATGAGCGGTGGATAAAAACCCCGTTTCAAAGGCTGACGGGGCTAAATAAATCCCTTTTTCAAGCATAAGATGGAAGAATTTTTTGAACTTTTCACTGTCACAGGCAGTAGCTTGTTTAAAACTGGTAATGTGTTGTTCCTTTGAGAAAAAGAAGCCAAACATCGCACCTGCATAATTTATGCTTAACGAAACCCCGTTACGTTCAGCAGCAGCTTTTAACCCCATGGCTAATTTTTCTGTCGCAGCGCTTAATTGCTGGTGCTTGTCTCCTTGTGCCAATTCATTTAATGAGGCGAGTCCAGCCGCCATTGCAATGGGGTTGCCTGACAGTGTACCTGCTTGATAAACGGGACCTACGGGGGCAATAAAATCCATAATTTCTTTTTTGCCGCCAAAAGCACCAACTGGCATGCCACCACCAATAACTTTACCTAAAGTGGTTAAGTCGGGTTTTATATTATAAAACGCCTGCGCGCCACCTAAAGCAACGCGAAATCCGGTCATCACTTCATCAAAAATAAGCACGCTATCGTATTGATCGCAAACGTCACGCAAACCTGCTAAAAAACCATCAACAGGCGGGATACAGTTCATATTGCCTGCGACAGGTTCAACAATAATACAGGCAATTTCATTGCTATACTCAGCAAAAATTTGTTTAACTTCGTCAATATTATTGTAACTTACGGTGAGTGTATGTTTGGCAAAATCTGCTGGAATGCCCGGAGAATTTGGCACACCTAAGGTTAAAGCACCCGAACCAGCTTTAACCAATAAAGAGTCGGCATGCCCATGGTAACAGCCTTCAAATTTAAGGATTTTATCGCGACCCGTATAACCACGCGCTAAACGAATGGCGCTCATGGTGGCTTCAGTTCCCGAACTTACCATGCGCAGTTTTTCCATTGAAGGTACTAGTTCGCGAACTTTTTCAGCCATGGTAATTTCAAGTTCTGTTGGCGCACCAAAACTAAGTCCATTTTGGGCGGTTTCGATCACGGCGGCTAAAATTTTCGGATGATTATGACCTAAAATCATTGGCCCCCATGAACCGACATAATCTATATAAGCATTGTCGTCGGCATCGTAAATGTATGCACCTTCAGCACGTTTAATAAAACAGGGCGTGCCACCAACGCTACTGAATGCGCGCACGGGAGAATTAACGCCACCGGGTATCGTTTCTTGGGCTTGATTAAACAATTGTTGTGATTTTTGCTGGCTTAGTGCTTGGTTTTGAGTTGAGTGCATAATGTTGTCTTTTAATGTTATTTGTTTGTGAACCAGTTTACTGGCTTTTCGTATTGAGTTAATTGATCTTCAACACCTAAGGTTAAGGCGAATAATGCCATTCGCACCAAAACTCCATTTTGTGCTTGTCGAAATATCGCTAGATTGGCTAGATCATTTAAATCGGTATCTAATTCGTTCGCTTCTGGTCTGGAATCACGCGGTAGTGGATGCATTATCACTGTATTTTTTTTGCAATATTGTTGGTAAATGTCGCGATTCAAACTAAAATGTCCGCGATATAATTCAGCCTCATCTTTGCTGGCAAAACGCTCTTGTTGTATACGTGTTTGATAAATAATATCGCAGCTTAAATTACCTGCCATGGTATCGGTGATCATGATTTCATGTCCGGCATTGGTTAGTGTTGAAACTACGCTGTCGGGCATTTGTAGTGCGCTTGGTGCAACTAATGTAATTTTCACGTTATCATACAAACTCAATAATTTTGATAAGGAATGTACGGTGCGGCCATGTTTTAAGTCACCCATTAAGACAATATTTAAACCATCTAAACCTTTATCAAATTGTGCCATTTCAGATTGAATGGTAAATAAGTCTAATAATGCTTGTGTTGGGTGTTCATTTGCGCCATCACCCCCGTTAATTACCGGTACACTGCTACCCTTAGAAAATTCATTAACTGAGTGCATTTTAGGATGGCGCATAGTGATCACATCAGAATAACCACTGATAACTTGCGCGGTATCATAGAGTGACTCGCCTTTACTTAATGACGAGTTTTCTTCACCAACTGTTTCCCTGACACAGCCACCGAGTAAATTAAATGCAGTACCAAAGCTAACTCGAGTTCGGGTACTGGGTTCAAAAAACAAATTACTTAAGATGGCACCATCAAGCACATGACAGCGTTTTTTACGTGCAGCATAAGGAGCCATTAAAGTAGACGTTTTGAGGATTTTAGCGATAGTTTCTCGATCAAATTGTGAAACTGAGAGAATATGACTACCTTTAAACATCATCATAGCTAAATACTCCGATTGCTGAACTAAAAAACAGGCTAAAATTTTTCCGCGAAATATAGCACAAAAGTAAAACTGTTAGAATGCTTGTATTAGAAAAACATGCGATGTTGAAATATCCAGCGATATTCTTTTTTACAGTGTTTCCTACATAGGTTTAACATAAGCTAAAATAATAATAGTAAACAAGGCAATCACGGGGATTTCATTGAACAGTCGATAAAATTTGCCTGAACGGGTGTTTTTATCATCGGCAAAAAGTTTGACTAATTTAAAACAATAGCCATGATAAGCAAGTAAAAGGATCACCAAAGTTAACTTTATATGTAGCCATTTAGCCGTACGAAACCAATCTAAACCGTAGTGATATATTAATGCTACCCCTAAACCCACGGTTAAAATTGCAAATGGAGTAATAAAATAGAGTAACCGTTTCTCCATACCTTTTAACTGTTCTGCCACTTCACTTGATTGAGTTTCTGCGTGATTAACAAAGAGTCGGGGTAAGTAAAAAATGCCAGCAAACCAAGCTACCATAAAAATCACATGAAAGGCTTTTAACCATAGAATTATTGTCATATTTTCCCCGCTAATAAATAGTTTTTAATTTGTTCAAAAGTAATGATTCCTAAAATGTTGTGCTCATCTTGTTCGTAAATATAAACGCCACCATTGCGTTGATGTAGTAATAATAAATAGGCTTCCGCAAGAGTTGCTTGGCTATAAAGAGGAATTAACTGATGTTGAAAATAGGGCGTTTTAGACTTGTTTTGTCGTGTTGTTTCTGCTTCAAACCAATAATAATGAGTTTTATCGTGCTGTTGTTTTTTAATAATAAGCGGTTTTTCATTTGAGGCATTTAAGATCATTTCGCTGCTTGGTTGATCTTGCTCACATAACAACAAATCGCACTGCATTTGACTTAATACGCCAACGCGTTGTAGCGCTGTTTCTATCGGTGGTTTATGGTAGAGCAATTTTTGAATGTCTAGTTGCATGGTGAAAACAGAACGATTATTAAATAATTGTCCTGAAATTAAGCAAGAGCTTGAAATTACGATCATCGCGGGCAACATTATTTCTAATTGGTTTGATAATTCTACCACGGTTAAAAGTGCCGCTAATGGCGCATTTAATGTTGCGGCCATGAAACCAGCCATACCGATCAAAGCAAAGTCGCTGGCCATATAATTTCCGGGTATAATTTGACCTAAAACTAACGCCCCCAAAATACCGCTAACGGCACCAATGCCGATAATAGGGCCAACAATACCGCCGGGCATGCCTAAACCGATAACTAAAACAGTCATCAAAAATTTTGCGGTCAACAAACTAAATAAAAATTGCATTTGTTCATGGTTTTCAACTGAAAACATTACCGCGCTAGAGCCAGTGCCCATCGCATGAGGCACTAAATAACCCAAACATCCAGTGATCAGTGCTGCAATCATCAAACGAGTAACAATATGAAATTTTTCAAAACGTTTGATGGTGAAAATAATAACACGATTAAATGCTGAGGCGAGGATGCCGATCATTAATCCCAACACCACTAAAATAATAAAGTCTTGGTAGTTGAGCACAATTTGGCTAATAAATTCATAGTCGTGAGTTGCGCCGAAAACAGTACTGGTTACCATTGAGCCAATAATTGCAGCTAACATGATTGGAATGAACATGTGCAGATCATATTCGCGTAAAATAACTTCCATTACAAAAAGAACTGCAGCAATCGGCGTATTAAAACTGGCCGCAATACCTGCCGCAATACCACAAGCGCATAATGTGCGAATACTATTGTTGGGTAAATTTAATTTTGTCCCAACAAAGCTACTAGCAGCGGCACCAAGGTGAACCACGGGACCTTCTTTACCGACAGAAAAACCAGTTGATAATGAAATAGCACCACCAACAAATTGATGGAAGGTATTTCTAAAAGGGATCGCACCATAAGCTATTTTTAGACGATGCAATACAAAAGGAATACCTGTTCTTTGATATTTATAACCCGTGATCCAACTAAAAAACAAAATCACTAAAGCACCGATTATGGGTAAATCAAAACGACTTAAGCCATCTAAGCTGGTATAGTTGTCGTCGGTTAGCAGATATAAATGCTGAATTGATTTAATTGTGTAGGTAAATAAAACAATGAGCATTGATGCCGAAAAACCACCAACAATGGCCAATAAACACAACTGCCATGATAATTTTGGCGAGGCTAATTGTTGTCGAAATGAAGAGAGTGACACCATAACTGTTACATCATTATAATAAACTAGAAAAACTACTAATATAATACGTTAATAATGAATTGGTTAGCAAAAATAAATCTAAAAATTGTTTTTAAACGATTTGGCCCCTTTAGATCCGTCTTAGCTTTAGTCATTTTGATTGGACTTTGTTTGTACGTTGGTTATCGTTTTGGCAATTTTTATCATAGTTATCAGCAAAAAGTGTTGGTGAGTCAACAAGTTCGTTTAAAGCAACTTTATGCAGAACAAGATAAAAATATAAAACAGATCAATACCTTAGAGGTTGAGCTTGAAATTGAACGAATAGCAAATCAAAAATCATCGGCAATGTTGACTAAAATAGAAGCAGCACATTATCAAGTAAAAAAAGAATTGGCTTTTTATGAAAAAGTAATGGCACCAGAAAAACAAGCTGAGGGCTTAGTGATCGATAATTTGACTCTCTCCGCGACTGAAAGCAAAAACCACTATCGTTTTCAGGTGGTGCTTGTTCAGCAAAGCAAAAAGAAACGGTATGCCAAAGGTTATATTCGACTCACTTTTTCAGGGAGTTTAAATAATCAAGCTCGTCAGTTTTCTTTAAAGGAGCTTTCGAAAAACACACACCAACAATTGTCTTTTAATTTTAAGTATTTTCAAGTAGTTGAAGGTGAATTTACCTTACCAGAAAACTATATTCCTGAAAAAGTAGCGGTTTCGGCTATTCTGCCTAAAGGAAAATGGCAAAAATACCATCGCTTAGATTTAAGTTACCCTTGGAAAACGGAAGCAGCCGCTAAAATGTTTGACTAAATTATTTAACATGCCTATGTACTTGGCTCAGGATCGTCATTCCCGCAGTCTTTTAAGCGGGAATCTTCGTCAAAAAACACGAGATCTTCGATTAAAACGTTTCGAAGATGACAATTAGAATAAATACCTGAGTGATCTGCATAGGCATGTTTAATTAACCATTTCGTTTTGAGGTATTACTTGACTAAAATAGTCAGGTTTAAGATAATTACATTTTCTAGCGTTAAGCTAGTTTCCGTTTTATGAAAGAAGTAAAATTTATGTCAAATTCAGAATTACCGATCAAATTTACCGATGCTGCCGCAAAAAAAGTATTGTCGTTGATCACCGAAGAAGAAAACCCTAATCTTAAACTTCGTGTTTATGTTACTGGTGGCGGTTGTTCAGGTTTTCAGTATGGTTTTACCTTCGATGAAAAAATTAATGACGGCGATATGACCATAGAAAAACAAGGCGTTACTATGGTGGTTGATCCAATGAGTTTACAATATTTAGTGGATGGCGAAGTTGACTATATTGAAGGCTTAGAAGGTAGTCGATTTTTAGTGAATAACCCTAATGCAACAACGACTTGCGGTTGCGGTTCTTCATTTTCTATTTAGTACTTACATTTTGTTGCAACTTCACATGGGCTAGTCATACATTATTACTTATTCCCTGATATGATAGTTTTCATCTAAAGAAATGTGTTGAGAAATAAAGCAATGTCAGGGTTCATATCGCGGCGTCGGTGGTTAGCTGAACGTCCGTATATATCAGCGATAGCAATTACACTCGTGTTAATTTTATGGATGGCTTCAGGGGCAATGCAGGCCAAAGAAGCGCCTAAGGAACATGCTAAACGAGTTGCTCCCATCGCTAAAGTTCAAGTTAAAGCCATGTCGGCACAAGCCGTGCGCAATTCAGTAGAATTATATGGTCGTACTGAGCCAAATCGGGTTGCGACACTCAGTGCCGAAATACAAGGTAAAATTACGGCAGTGCTAGCCAAGCGTGGTTCACACGTAAAAAAAGGTCAAATAATCGCTAAAATTGCGATCAACGACTTAGACTCACAACTCAATAGTAGCCAAGCTCTCATCAAACAACGTGAAATTGAATTTCAAGGGGCAAAGTCGCTTAATCAAAAAGGTTATCAAGGGCGAGCACAATTAGCGCAAGCTTTTGCTGCGCTTGAAGCCGCGAAAACTGATCTGAAACGTTTATCGGTTGCCCTTGAAGAGACCGTTATTCGAGCGCCTTTTACGGGAATTTTAAATGACCGCTATGTTGAAGTGGGTGATTATGTTGGTGCCGGTGATAAAATTGCTTTGATCGTCGATTTAAATCCATTAGTCGTCCGTGCATATGCGACCGAAAATCAAATTAGTCAATTATCGGTGGGTCAACATGCGAGCATTCGACTATTAAAACATCCATCAGTTAGCGGCAACGTTCGTTATATTGCCAGTGTTGCTGATAACGCGACTAATACCTTTAAAATAGAAGTTAATATAGAAAATAATAACGGGCAATTACTCGCTGGCTTAAGTGGCGAGATTGATGTTGCGTTAGAACAGGTTGCGGCAATAAAACTGTCGCCAGCATTATTATCATTAGATGAACAAGGCAATATTGGTATTAAATCTGTGGTGGACAAAAAGGTTGTTTTTACACCTATCAACATTGTAAAAACTGAAACCGATGGTATTTGGCTGACGGGTTTAGGTGATAATGCTGACGTTATCGTTTTAGGACAAGGTTTTGTTCGGGCGGGCGATCCAGTTGAAGCATTAAGCGCGAAATAAATTAGAGCACAGTAGAGAAAAATTATGTTAACACTAATTGATGCCGCCTTAACACGTACTCGTTCGGTACTGATGATCTTTGTTTTATTGATCATTTCGGGCGCAATCACTTACGCAAATATTGCCAAAGAAGCAAATCCAGATATAACTATTCCGATCATTTATGTTTCAATGACCCATGATGGTATTTCCCCTGAAGATGCCGAACGGATGTTAGTTCGCCCAATGGAAAACGAGCTAAAATCGATTGCGGGTATTAAAGAAATGCGTGCCAATGCGGGTGAAGGTCATGCCTCGGTGACGTTAGAGTTTGTTGCGGGTCTTGATCCTAAAAAAGCACTGGCGGATGTTCGCGATAAAGTAACGTTAGCCAAAGCTAAATTACCCACTGAAACTGACGAGCCAGAAGTACATGAAGTGACTATGGCTAATCAAGTACCTGCCGTTACTGTTATTTTATCTGGACCCGTCACTGAAAGAGGCTTGTTGACCATTGCGCGCGATCTTAGCGATAAAATTGAAGGCATGCAGCAAGTTCTTGAGGTTGATATTGGTGGCGATCGTGATGATATGGTGGAAATCTTAGTTGACCCTTTATTAATGGAAAGCTATGGATTAGATCAAAGTGATATTTTTAATTTAGTCGAACGTAATAACCGACTTGTTCCTGCCGGCACTATGGATACCGGAAAAGGTCGATTTGCGATAAAAGTGCCGTCGGTATTTGAATCTATTCAAGATTTATTAGATTTACCGATCAAAGTGGATGGCGAACGCGTGATCACCTTTGCTGATGTTTCTACCGTGCGTCGTGCTTATAAAGATCCTACCACCTTTGCGCGCTTAAATGGTGAAAGGTCTATTTCACTCGAGGTTAAAAAACGCTCGGGCGAAAATATCATTGAAACCGTCGATCAAGTTAAGGCGCTCGTTGCTAAAGAAAAAATAAAATGGCCTAATCATGTTTTGGTTGATTATGTGGGTGATCAATCACTTGATGTAAAAGAAACACTTAACGATTTGCAAAGCAATGTTTTTTCGGCCGTGTTGATGGTGGTTATTGTGATCATTGCGGCACTTGGCTCTCGTTCAGCGATGTTGGTTGGTTTTGCTATTCCAGGTTCATTTTTAACCGGCATTTTAGTGATCGCACTAGCGGGCTTAACAGTAAATATTGTGGTGCTGTTTGGTTTGATCATGGCAGTAGGCATGCTGGTCGATGGTGCCATTGTGGTCACAGAATTTGCCGATCGACAGATGAGTGAAGGCGTAGAAAAAAAACTGGCCTATAGGCGGGCAGCTCGTCGTATGGCATGGCCGATAATTTCTTCTACGGCAACCACACTGGCGGCTTTTGCGCCCTTGATGTTTTGGCCGGGAATTATGGGCGAGTTTATGAAATATTTGCCGTTTACCTTAATTGCAGTGTTATCCGCTTCGCTGGTTATGGCGTTAGTGTTCGTGCCCGTGCTTGGTGGACTTTTTGGTAAATCACGGGTTATTAGTGAGCGCGAACGTTTACAAATAGAACAAGCAGAGCATGGTGATTTGTCTACCTTAACGGGGTTTACGGGCAAGTATGTGCGTTTGTTAGTGCGGGCAATTAATAATCCGTGGAAAATATTAGCAGGCACCATTGTTAGCGCGGTTTTGGTGATGGTTTTATATGCAAACTCTGGTTTGGGGACGATATTTTTTCCTGAAGTTGAGCCCAATAGTGCTTCGATGATTGTTCGTTCGCCGGGGGATCTTTCGGTCAAAGAGAAAGATAGTATTATGCGAGATATTGAAAGTCGTATTTTATCAATGAAAGAAATTAAAACCTTGTATACTTTAGCGGGTGGGCGTGATCAAGTCGGCACCTTTCAGCTCAATTTTACTAATTGGCAATATCGTCGCCCAGCGGATGAAATAATCAAAGAGATCCACCAAAGAACCAGTGATATGGCCGGCGTTGAAATTGAAGTAAGAAAAAATGAAAATGGGCCACAAAGTGGTAAGGCTTTGAAAATAGAGTTGAATTCACGTTCACCGCAATTATTACAACAAGCATTAACTACGATTAAAACGGCGTTAATTAAGAATGGTAAATTTACTAATATTGAAGACTCAGGCGCTAAACCTGGTATTGAATGGCAATTAAAAATAAATCGTAGTTTAGCCGCCACCTATGGTGCTGATGCTGCTTTGGTTGGTTCAATGGTGCAAATGGTTACTAATGGCCTTAAATTGGGGGAATACCGCCCTGATGATGTGGATGATGAATTAGATATTCGGGTGCGTTTTCCTGAAGATAAACGGGATATTAGTCGATTAGATTCTTTACGTTTAAAAACGGCCGCAGGGTTAGTGCCGGTCAGTAATTTTGTGACGCGCAGTGCAGCCAATAAAATTGATACCATTACCCGTGTCGATAGCAAAAGGGTCGTTACTATTGCGGCTGATTTAGTGCCAGGGGCGCAATTATCTAGTGAATTACCCGTATTGAAGGCACAGTTACCTAAATTGGGTATTGATCCGCGCGTTAATATTGAAATTAAAGGTGAAAACCAAGATCAACAAGAGTCACAAGACTTTTTAGTGAAAGCGTTTGGCATTGCTTTGTTTGTTATGGCCATTATTTTGGTGACTCAATTTAATAGTTTTTATCAGGCCTTTCTCATTTTAAGTGCCGTGATATTTTCAACAGTTGGCGTATTTTTAGCGTTAATGATCGTGCAACGACCATTTGGTATTGTAATGGGGGGTATTGGTGTTATTTCACTTGCCGGTATTGTGGTTAACAACAATATTGTTTTAATTGACACTTATAATGTTTTACGGCGTGAGGGTTACGCGGTTGTTGATGCGGTATTACGTACTGGAGCACAACGCTTACGTCCGGTAATGTTAACCACGATCACCACTATTTTAGGATTGATGCCGATGGTGATGCAAGTTAATTTAGACTTTTTAAATCGCAGTGTCGTTTTTGGTGCACCCTCAACACAATGGTGGGCACAATTGGCGACAGCGGTTGCTGGCGGTTTGACCTTTGCTACGGTGCTAACTTTAGTGTTAACACCCTGTTTATTAGTGTTGCGAGACAAACGAAAAGAACGTAAAATTAAATCATTAAATACTGAAAAAACCATTAATATTCAAACGGCCGCGTAATTATTTTTAGTTAAAAGAACGGCGCTTTAACTGAGTTGAAGCGCCCTTTTTTTAAGATGAATTTAGTTGAATTGAGTACGGCTAACGGTAATACTATCTGCTCTAATAATAACGCTAAGGTTACTTTATGCGCTTACTTTGTCGTAATGCGTTGCTAGCTGTAATTGCTGCTAGCGCGAGTTTTTCATCTTTTTCTTGGTCAAAAACATTAAATGACGTTGAAAAAAACACCATTGAACAATTAAAACAAACATCTTTACACTCTGAACTGTCTTATCAAATTCTTGAATCGTTAACAACTGAAGTAGGTAATCGTCGTTTAGGTACGGCGGGTGATAAAAAAGCCATCCAATGGGCAGTTGCTAAAATGAAGGCATTAGGTTTTGATAAAGTTTGGACTGAAGACGTTACTTCACCCCAGTGGTTGCGCGGTGACATTGAAGCAAAAATAATCAGTCCGTATGCCCATGATCTTGCCGCGATTGGGTTAGGTGGTACGGTAGGTACTGGGAAAAAAGGTATACGAGCGCCCGTTGTTCAATTTAAAACCTTAGCTGCTTTAAAAGCGGCAGTATCAGGTAGTTTATCGGGAAAAATTGCATTTGTGTCTTATCAAATGCAACGTGCCATTGACGGCAGTGATTATGGTTTTGCGGTAGCTACACGAGCTAAGGGGGCTTCTATTGCCGCAGAAAAAGGTGCCGTTGCCTTAATTATGCGTTCAGTGGGTACTGATAATAATAGAACCCCTCACACCGGAATGATGCGTTATAAAAAAGGTATTGTTAAAATTCCGGCGGCGGCGTTATCAAATCCAGATGCTGATTTACTGGTTAATGTGTTAAAACGTAAAAAAAATGTTGAATTTTATTTAAAAATTACCGCTCAGCACAACCCCAATATAAGGCTTAAATCTGCTAGTGTGATCGGTGAAATTACCGGTAGTGAACACCCTGAACAAATTGTGGCATTAGGTGCTCATTTAGATAGCTGGGATGTGGGTACGGGTGCTATGGATGACGGTATGGGTATTGGCATTGTGCTAGCAACTGGGGCGGCGATAGCTAAATTACCACAGCATCCTAAACGCACTATTCGCGTTATTTTATATGCAGGTGAAGAAGTCGGTTTTTATGGTACCAAAAAGTACATGCAGTTGCATAAAAATGAAATCAATCAGCATATGATTGGTGCTGAATGGGATTTTGGCTTAGGACGAATTTATCAAATAAAACCAGGGGTTGGTGCTAGTGCTTTAAATAATATTCGCGACTTAGCGCAGCTTTTGACACCATTAGGGGTTTCTTTGGCTAAAGACAACGATGCGGTAGCGCAATCAGACATGAGTTTATTAAGTAAAGCAGGTATGCCCAGTGTTAGTTTTGCTGCTAATGGTTCTCATTATTTTGATTATCACCACACTGAAAACGATACGCTTGATAAAATTAATGTTGAAGATTATCGACAAAATACGGCGGTTTATACTATTTTTGCTTATTTTGCGGCACAAGCTGAGGTCGATTTCAGACGATAGTAATAATCGCTGCATCTAGATTGAATGAAAGCAGACGGTTTCTATCCTTGCATTAATAGCATTTCAACGATCTTATTCATGTCGAGATTGAAATCTTTTGCTCGAACGCCTTTAACGATTGAATCATTAGACTTTTTCAGATCAATTTTTTGGGTGTTAATGTAGTGCTTTGATTTAGCGCTATAAAATGATTTAACTTTGGGGCTGGTAGGATCGTCTGGGTTGCGTTGTTCAACAATAGCGATTTTTTTCGATTTTAATTCAACCAGCGAGCCAACCGGAAAAACACCACTACATTTGATAAATTTATCGACCAATCGAGTATCTAAATGTTCTTGTTTGGCCAGTTCTCGTAGTATGGCGAAGGCTTTAACATGAGAAAAACCATCTTTATAAACGCGATCGGCGGTTAAGGCATCAAAAATATCACAAATAGCAATCATACGACCGTACTTTGATATTTTATCACCCATGACTTGGTTAGGATAACCGCCGCCATTTAATTTTTCATGATGAAGCGCTGCCACCTCTAAACTTAGTTTAGAAACCCCTGGCGTTTTCTGAATAATATCAATAGAGTGATTGGCGTGAGTTTTCATAATAGTAAACTCGTCAGCAGTTAACTTACCCGGTTTGTTTAGAATTTCATCGGGTACCATTATCTTACCCACATCATGCAAAAACGCCCCAATCGAGAGTTGCTGCACAATTTCTTTTTTTACTTTTAAGAAGCGGGCAAAAATTGCCATGTACACGGCAACTGAAACCGAGTGCTCCAATAGATATTCATCTTTTTCGCGAATATTAACAATGCAAGCGAGTGAATCGGGGTTGTTAAAAATAGCATCAACAGACTTATTAGTGATCTCAATAACGGGTCCTAGATCTAAGTCAGCGCCTTGTTCTGCAGCCGCAAACACTTTCCGTTGAATGTTCTTAGATTCGTTGAAAATTTCTCGAGCTTGCTTTACTTCTTCAACAAGCAAGGCTCGCCCAGTCACCTTGCGCTCGTCACTGAGTGTTTTGCCGGGATCGATCAAAACAGCCTCAACACCTTTACTTTTTAGGTGATTGATAACTGCTTGGTTTTTAATGTGTCCTGGTGCAGATAACAAAAAGCTGCCACTTTGCTTAACGATTTCTACTACGTAGTGACCCGGTGTTAGCTCTTCAATAGATTTTTTTTCAAACATTTATGCTATTTTCACTTAAAATACCACCATATCTTGCTTGTAATTTTAACCATGTCCGTTGATATAAATTTTACTACCTATACAATATAAGCGAAAGTTAATGAATATTACAACAAACTGTCATAAAAAAAACATAATACATAAAAAAACATGGTTATGCAGATAACTCAGGTATTTACTCTAATCGTCATCTTCGAGGCGCTTTTATCGAAGATCTCATGCTTTTTGCTACAGATTCCCGCTTAAAAGACTACGGGAATGACGCTCCTGAACCAAGTACATAGGCATATAAAAAAAACAGAATAGTTTCAATCTAGGTAACATATTCTTCAGGTAAGCGTTTAATACAATGAGTCTTGGTGTTAAATTTGCTTAATAAATAGTAGTTTTTAGAAACTCAGGCGAGCAAAAAAATTATCATGGTAGGATTTGTTATGCGTTTATCATTAATCGTCTTTTTTATTTCATTATGGTTTTTACCCTTAGCTCATAGTCAGAAGATCAGAGCGGTGCAAATTTATACAGAAGACCAATTATTGAATTTAATAAAAGAAAACAAACATTTAAGTCAAGTTGTTATTGACGATTGTCAATTAGTGCAAGATATACAAGCGCGAGCGGTTAAATCGAAAAAACCGTCATACCAATTTTTATGGGGTGACATGTTAGCTTACGGTGTTTGTGTTAAAAAAGATGTGCCGCTTGGTTTACATTATATGAAATTAGCGGCTGAACAGGGATTGTCAGAAAGTATTGAACAATTGGGACGATACTATCATCAAGGTAAATTTTTGCAGCCGGATATTAACTTAGCGATAAAGTATTTAAAGCGTGCCGCCTCGGTGGGGAATTTAAAAGCTCAAATTCGATTAGCAAAAATTTACATTAAAGGTTTGGGAAGTCCACTTGATTTTCCTATGCTTTATTCACAGTTACATCATGCGATCACTGGTGATAAAAAACAACACCAACAAATAACCACACTACTCGCTCGTCTTGCCGAAAAATTACCACAACAGGTGGTTGATAAAGCGAAAAAAAATATTTATTGATGGCGATGCTGAACCCAGAATAAACCATTGCTTTAGGCTTGGTTTTTATTTATAATACGCGACCTTAATTCAGCCTGAACTTTTTGTTCCTTGCCTCCATTGGTGTTTGGCTGAGCCAATAAAGAGGCTACAACCGTAAGGAGCTCGTAATGCGTCATTACGAAATCGTATTTATGGTTCACCCTGATCAGAGTGAACAAGTGGCTGGTATGATCCAGCGCTATACCGACATGATCAATGCTGTTGAAGGTAAAATTCACCGTCTTGAAGATTGGGGTCGCCGTCAACTAGCATATCCCATCAATAAACTGCACAAAGCACATTATGTTTTAATGAACATTGAAGCGCCACAATCAGTTGTTGATGAACTTGAAAACTCTTTCCGTTATAACGATGTTATTATTCGTAACATGATCATGCGCACGAAAGATGCGGTAACTGAAGCATCGCCAATGGCTGCTGCTAAAGATGACCGTCGTGAAGACAATCGTGACGTTAAGCGCGAAGTTAAGAAAGATGTTGCTGCGCCAGCTAAAACTGAAAAAGTGATCTCTAGCGAAGAGAAAACTGCAGAAACGGCTAGCGAAAAATAAGCTTATTGTGACTAACTCTAGTTTAATAGAGAATTGTCTGGTGTTGGTAGGTGAAGTGGTTAAGTCCCCTAAATTATCAACAAGCCCTGCGGGTATTCATCATTGTCAATTTTCAATCGACCATAAGTCGATGCAAATTGAAGAAGGATTGAGTCGCCAAGCATTCGTTAGAATGAAAGTAGTGGCAGCAGGTCAATGGTCGCAAAACTTAACTCGTGATTTAACGGTGGGCTGTAAGGTTAAAGTGAGCGGATTTATTAACCGTCACGAAGCTAGAAATGGTAATCCATTACTAGTATTACATGCACAACAGATTGAAATGATTAATTAAAGTAATTATTTGGTTTAAGCTTTTTATAGCTAAAAATTAATTAAATACATAAAGGAGAAGTTCCATGTCTCGTTTTTTTAGACGTCGTAAGTTCTGCCGCTTTACTGCGGAAGGCGCAACCGAAATCGATTATAAAGATATCGCTACGCTGAAAAACTATATCACTGAAAGTGGTAAAATTGTTCCTAGCCGTATTACTGGTACCGCTGCTAAGTATCAACGTTTACTTGGTCGTGCGATCAAGCGTGCTCGTTTCTTAGCATTATTACCATATACTGATTTACATAAGTAACCTAACAAGGGGTTTATAATGGAAGTAATTCTTCTCGATAAAATCGCCAAATTAGGCGGCCTTGGTGACAAGGTGTCAGTTAAATCTGGCTATGCTCGTAACTACTTATTACCACAAGGTAAAGCAGTATTTGCATCTAAAGAGAATGTTGAACGCTTTGAAGCTCGTCGTACTGAGTTAGAAAAGCAATTAGTCGACGTGTTAACGGCAGCGCAAACTCGAGCTGATAAATTATCAGCAATAACTGAAATTACTATTGCGTCTAAAGCAGGTGAAGAAGGTAAGCTTTTCGGTTCTATCGGTACGCGTGACATCGCTGATGCGGTTACTGAAGCTGGTGTTGCAGTCACTAAAGCTGAAGTACGTTTACCTTTGGGTACTATTCGTGAAACCGGTGAATTTGATATTGCGATTCATTTACATAACGAAGTTGATACCACCATTAAATTAGTGGTTATCGCTGAGGCTTAATTACTCGTTTTTATTGAGTAACATTGCTGATCCTAGGCTGATACACAAAGATACAAGTTTTGACAAAAACACC
>CAZVPC010000054.1:0-9960 GCA_964629005.1 uncultured Pseudoalteromonadaceae bacterium
TTATACCCAAACTAGTTTAAAATGTAGTCTATTGATCTTGTTAGTAAACTGGTTTTTAAGCAACGAAGTGGTTTATTTGTTCAATAAATGAGCTATAATAATACCGTGTTTCGTTGGCGTTAGTCTTTATTCTCGGTTTATTGACGGCTCTCCTTTTTAAGAGGAAAAAAAAGATGATCACGGTTGGTTCGATGGCCAATAATTTTAACGGCCTTTTTCAGTTGCAAAAAAGTCAGCAAGCATTATTTAGTGCTAGCCTTAAACTGGCCTCAGGAAAACGGATCAATTCGGCTAAAGACGATCCGGCAGGGCTTGCTATTGCTACCTCACTGAGTTCTCAAATTCGCACTACTAATCAGTCAATTCGCAATGCAAATGATGGTATTTCGCTTACCCAAGTGACTGATGGAGCGTTATCTGGCGCTAACGATGTATTGCAACGTATTCGCGAATTAGCAGTACAAGCCGGTAATGGCACGTTAAATGATGCTAATCGTGGCACTATTCAAACTGAAATTAATCAACTGACCGATCAATTGGGTGATATTGGTAGAAATACTAAATTTAATGGTATTAATGTTTTTGGCAATGGCAGCTCCAGCAACAAATCACTAAATATTCAAATTGGCTTTAATCAAAGTATTTCATTGGATCTGGGCAGTTTATCGACAAGCTCTCTGTCGGGGGGAGTCAGTTCATCGTCAGGTAATTTAAATAGTGGTCGTGTTGATGCGGCAACTACGGGGGTTAGTGCGGGTAGTGTTAGTATTAACGGGGTGCAATTGGGCGCCTTATCAGCGTCAACTTCTGGACAAGCCGATGTTAAAGCGGGTTTGATCAATCAAGTTGCGGGTCAAACGGGGGTTAGTGCCACCGCGAGCAATGTTATTCAAGGCGGTACAGTTAATGCCAATCAGCCAGTGACCCAAGGGATCAGCGTTACTGTCGGCGGTAATACCACTACTTTAGCAAGTTCTGCTAATCTGGCTGGTTTTATTAAAGATTTTAATTTAAATGTTAGTGGCGCCGAGGCTAAGCTTGATAGTAATGGTGCGGTTCAAATTTTTAATAATACCGGCAAAGACATAACCTTAGCCGATAACACGGTAGGAGGGCTTGGCAGCTTAGGCTTAAGTGCGGGCACTTATTCGGGCAGTATCAGTCTATCAAATTCAACGAATCAAGATATTAGCGTGAAGACTACCAGTACGGGCAGTACCGCAGATTTAAAAGCTTTTGGCTTTAATCAACAACAAGGTGCTTCGTCGTTGTCGGGCGGTCAAGTCAGTGGTCAAAATATTACTAGTGCTGACGGTATACAGATAAATGGTGTTGCTTTAGGAAGTGTTGGCACCACAAGTGCCAATGCGAGTGATATCAGCCAAGCCGTTAATGCTATTAGTGGGCAAACTGGCGTTAGTGCAACGGCTCAAACTAAGGTAGAACTTTCAGCTAATGTTTCCGCATTACAAAATAGTAATTTAACCATTAATGGCGTCAGTGTTTTTAGTGGTTTCAATGGTTCCAGTTTAGATAGTGTCGTTAGTCAAATAAATTCTGCCGCTGTTGGTGACATTAGTGCCAGTACTAATGCCAATGGTGAGTTAGTATTAAACTCTAATTCAGGACAAGATATTAACATTCAAAATGGGGCGGCAGCCTTGAGCCAAACGGGCACTGCTATTGCTAATAATTTTACTCAACGAGGCGAATTAAGTCTTAGTGCTAGTGCTGGTAAAGCAGTAACTGTAAGTTCAAGTGCGGCCATCGGGTCTCAAACCAGTGCTTTAAGTAAATTAGGTTTAAGTGATGTGGGCGGGTTTTCTAGCAGTACTGGAGCAAATGTTGCTACTGCGGCAAATGCGAGTGACTTGATCACTAATATTGATAATGTTATTAAACAAATTGGTCAAACGCGCAGTAGTTTAGGGGCAAGTCAGTCACGATTTTTGTCTACCATTAATAATTTATCGAGTTTGTTAGTGCAATCGCAAAGCTCTCGTTCAAGAATTGAAAATGCCGATTTTGCTCGTTCAGTTTCCGAGTTTTTACAAGCACGTTTTGCTCAACAAGCGGGTAATATTTCTTTTGTTAAGAGTCAACAATCTGAACGTGCGTTAATTAGCCAGTTGATTTCCAGCTAATTAATTTCATCTACGGTTTCAATAATTCTTAATCATAAACGGCTAAAGCGGCTTGTGCGGCAACACCAACTTTAATAGTAACTTGCATTGCTGACAAGGTGTTTTCTAACGCGTCTAAGCATAATAGAACATTCTTTTTATTAGCTGCATAGCCCATTAAACCAATACGCCAAACTTTGCCTGCTAGCACACCTAAGCCAGCCCCTATTTCTAGTTGATAATTGTTAAGTAGCGCTTGCCGAACAGCGGCATCATCTGCACCATCAGGAATATTTACGCTATTTAATTGTGGTAAACGGCAATGTGCTGCAACCGACATGGTTAAGCCCATTGCTTCTAAACCGGCAACCAATGCTTGGTGGTTTAAATTATGGCGCTGCCAAGCTTGTTGCAAACCTTCTTGTTCAAGCATTAACAATGATTCGTGCAGTGCATACATGGCATTAACGGGAGCGGTATGATGATAAGCTCGTTTAGTTTTTGTACCGCTGCCATTGCCCCAATAGCCCATGATGAGTTCCATATCTAAAAACCAGCTTTGTACTTTTTGTTTGCGTGCTTTGATGGCTGCAACGGCTTTAGGGCTAAAAGTAACGGGAGATATTCCGGGTACGCATGATAAGCATTTTTGTGACCCCGAATAAACGGCATCAGCACCCCATTCGTCAACATTCAATGCCATGCCGCCTAATGAAGTTACCGTATCAACGATGGTCAAACAATTATATTGTTGTGCTAAAGCGCACAGAGTTTTAGCATCAGAATAAACGCCTGTTGAGGTTTCAGCATGAACAAACGCCACAACTTTGGCGTCAGGGTTTGCTTTTAATGCGGTTTCAAGTTTTTCAGGATCTACTGCTGTCCCCCATTGGTCTTCAACCATAATGGCTATAGCACCACAACGTTCAACGTTTTCTTTCATTCGCCCAGCAAACACACCGTTTTGACAAACGATCACTTTATCACCTGCTTCTAATAAATTGACAAAACAACATTCCATGCCAGCAGAGCCTGGAGCAGAGACCGGTAGGGTGAGTTCATTTTTTGTTTGTAAAGCAAATTGGAGCAAACGTTTTATGTCATTCATTAATTCAATAAATTGTGGATCTAAATGACCAATAGTGGGACGTGCTAATGCTGCGAGTATACGCGGCGGTACATCAGAAGGGCCGGGACCCATTAAAGTGCGAACGGGAGGGTGAAAAGACGTTGTCATAGTGTTGTTCTCTTGGCTTAGTGCTTTAAAATTAGTTAGGTTTTATCGATGTTAACCATTGCGCAATAATTATTCGCTCTGCTGTAGTCATCTGAGTCTTATTCATAAAGGGCATATCATGGCTATCGACTGCGCGTGCTTTAATACGTGACGCCCATTGTCTCATTGTTGCTGGTGTGTCTAATAGTACACCAGCAGGGGCGACAGTAAACACTTTATCAGTAGGATATGCTGAATGACAAGCGGCACAACGTTGTTGAATAATAGACTGGGCATGACTGGCAAGATTTGCTTTGTCGGCATCAGCAACCGCTGCAACTTTAATTGGTTTAGGGGCAATCACTACAGCCAATATTAAGGTTGCGATAGCTGCTGCGATCAAAACAGAGGGCTTATGAATTTTTTTATGCTCTAAGACAAAATATTGCCGTGCCAGTGCGGTAATGGCAACAATAACAATTAAAATGAGCCAATTAAAGTTGCTCGCATAAGTCATTGGATAATGATTGCTGATCATAATAAATATTAACGGTAACGTTAAATAGGTATTATGAGTTGAATGTAATTTAGCTTTGATCCCCCATTTTGGATCGGGTGCTTGACCTTTTTCTATGGCTGCAACCAAAGCACGTTGTGATGGAATAATAATTCGAAAAACATTGCCTGCCATCAAGGTGCCAATAATCGCACCAAAATGAATGTATGCGCCTCGACCACTAAATAAATGCGCTAAAGCATACGAGATAATAACGGCAGCAATAATGAGGATGATCGCAATAACGGTGCTGTTTTTACCTAATGAACTAGCACACAACATTTCATACAGTACCCAGCTTAAACTAATAAAACCAATGCCAATAGCAATTGCCTGAAATTGACTTAAATTGGCAACTTGTTTATCAATTAAATAAGTGTCTGCACCAAAATAGTAAATAATGCTTAATAACATCATGCCAGTTAACCATGAGGTATAAGCTTCCCATTTAAACCAATGTAATGTTGTCGGCATTTGCTCTGGTGCTAATTGATATTTAGCCACTTCATAAATACCGCCACCATGAATCGCCCAAAGATCACCTTTGACCCCTTTGTCTTTTTTCCATTTTGGCGGGCTTTCTAAGCTGTTATCTAACCAGACAAAATAAAATGACGCGCCGATCCAAGCGATGCCGGTGATCACATGCAGCCAACGAAATATCAGACTAAACCAGTCAACAATGTAACTTTCCATTAATAAATCCTCTGTTCTATTTATTTTTCAGCCTATTAACAGGCATATTATTCTATTAGCTTATTAGCTTTGTTTATTATTAATCGCGTTGATGAACTAGGTTGCCTGCCGACCATGTTTGTTTGACAGCACGGTCATCTCCTAACATGCTGAAAACAAAAAGCTGTTCAAATAAGTCTTTGCATTGACTCATTCTAAATGTCATTAATGGGGTACTGGCTTTGTCTAACACAATAAAATCGGCTTCTTTGCCGATTGCAAAATTACCGATAAGATCGTCCATATCAAGCGTTTTAGCACCACCGAGTGTGGCT
This sequence comes from uncultured Pseudoalteromonadaceae bacterium, assembly GCA_964629005.1. Taxonomy (GTDB): domain Bacteria; phylum Pseudomonadota; class Gammaproteobacteria; order Enterobacterales; family Alteromonadaceae. The sequence continues at coordinate 4,906 of CAZVPC010000054.1, forward strand.
AAGTAAAAACCTTTAAACGGTGATAGTTGTTCACCACGAAGTTGCAACACTTTGTACGTTTCATTTAAGGTTTGTAACAGTGAAAAGCTGGTGCCGCCGCCAATATCAGTGCCAAGTCCGACATTGATTTTTTGTTTGACTGCTCGGCTTAAATGAAATAAACCACTGCCCAAAAATAAATTAGAGGTTGGGCAAAAAGCGATATTTGAATGACTTTCTGCCATGCGTTGCCATTCGTCATCGGTAAGATGAAGACAATGAGCAAAAACACTGCGTTTGCCTAACAAACCGGCATGATCATAGGTATCTAAATAATTTTTACGTTGCGGAAATAACTCTTTTACCCAAGAAACTTCACTTGGGTTTTCAGATAGATGGGTCTGTAAATAAACGTCGGGATATTCTTTTAGTAATTGTCCTGCTTTTTGCAATTGTTGCTCGCTACAGGTTGGTGAAAAACGTGGTGTTACGGCATAACGTAGGCGGCCTTTGTTATGCCATTTCTTAATTAAATTTTTGCTGTCGATGTACGATGATTCTGGAGTATCGGTTAAGTAGTCTGGCGCATTGCGATCCATCATCACTTTACCGGCGATCATTCGTAATTCTTTTGCTTCACAGGCTTCAAAAAAAGCATCGACAGAACTTTTATGAACGGTACCAAAAACCAATGCGGTGGTGGTGCCGGCACGTAATAATTCGGTTAAAAATCGATCAGCAATCTCACGTGCGTAATTTTTATCAGCAAATTTAGCTTCGGTGGGGAAGGTATATTTTTCTAACCATTGTAATAATTGTTCACCGTAAGAGGCGATCATTTCCGTTTGTGGATAATGTATATGGGTGTCAATAAAACCTGGTGTGATCAAGCTATTAGGATGCACTGTAACCTTGACGTTTTTATCAAGTATTGATAATAAATCATCGGTGTGACCGAGCATTTTAATCTGACCATTTTCAATGACTAATAAGCCATCTGAAAAATATTGATAGCATTGTTCAAGTTTTATTTTACCTTGAACAGCTAGATCGGGATCGGCAATGAAATGCAGGATGCTAGCTCGATGGGCGGTGATCACGTTATTTTGTTCCTTTGTTGTTAGCATGGCTAAAATGATACGCAGATATTAATGTCATCATCGATAGAGATCTCATCACAATTATTGCCTTGACCACTTCGATCAATAACCGCAAAGGTGGTGGCGGTATTTAAGGCTAAACAATAGTGATGCCATGTGCCTTTATGATAATTAACACCTTGGTTTGCTTGGGCGCAAAAGGCATGTAAATTATGTTGATTAAATTTACCCGCTGTTGCCACGATCACTAAATAAGACTCACCTTGCTGTGGATCTTGCAGCGGAATAAAGGTCTGTGAACCTAATGGGTGGCGTTCCATCACTTTGATCTGAAATGGTAAACTGATCGGTTGGCTGCTAAATAAACTAACAATGGCTTTACCCCCGTAATCGCTGACATCGATATTAGCTAAGTTATGATGTCGCTCAGTTAAACCATAGTTGATCGGAATAATTTTGTTATTTTTTGATAATTCAATAACGTCACCAAAGTCGGCAAATGCCTGCGCGGTTAAAGGCTGTAATGTTAGCTTTATTGAGGTCATTTTTTAGCTGCCACGATAGGTTGAATAGCCAAAAGGGGAGAGTAGTAATGGCACATGATAATGTTGGCCATCGGTGGCAAGGTTAAAAACCACATCAACCCAAGGGTAAAAAATGCTCTCGTTAATACTTTTAAAGTAGCTGCTGGTATCAAAATGCATTAGGTAAGTGCCGGCGGCTTGCATTACGCCGGGTTTACATAAGTTAGCAATACGGCCGTCGTCATTGGTGTTATTACTGCTGATCACTTGCCATTTATTGTCAACTAAATAAGAGAGCGTGATTGGCACATTTTGCGCGGGTGCACCGCGCGATATATCGAGAATATGAGTGGTAATTTGGCTCATGTTGATTCCTGTTTTTTATTTTTTTTGGCTGCAAACAATTTATCTATGCGCAAATGAAATATTTTAGCTTGCTCATGTGCGGCATTATTAAGCTCAGTGGTTCGATCATTGGCTAAACGAGTTTGTAATAATTCAACCATTTGTTGCGCGGATTTTCCGGTGGCACAAACAATAAAAATAAACCCAAATTTAGTTAAATAAGCTTCGTTTCCTTGAGCTAACATTTTGATAACATCATTATTTGCATGTTCTATACTTACTTGTTCACCAGCAGCCACTTGCTTGGTTATGGCGTACTTTTTTTTGAGTGAATTAACGTCGCCAATTTTGGGATGGCCATCAAAGGCTTGTAAATAATCTTTTTCAGCAAGTGTTTGCCAATAGGTATCTGCAGCGGTATGTAATTGCGCTATGTTGTCATAAGGACGATGGTTTACCAAAGCAGAGATCCACTTATTACTGGTACAACATTGGCGTAACAAATTACTTGCTTCGCTAATGCTGGTGTTGTTTAAAATCACAGTACTCATAACCATATACTCTTACACTGCTTGCCAGTTAGGAAAGCCCCAAATACGTAATCGACTAATACCGCCATCGGGGAAAATATTGATGCGAACATGAGTAAATTCGGCATCAATAGCCGCTTCTATTTCACTAATAAATAGATGTTCACGATCGGCTAACAAGGGCGTATCGCTAATAATGGTTTGCCAAACAACTGCTGCGGAGGTGATTGTTGTCGACGTGATGTTAGTGTCGGTTATATTGGTAGCTTGTAGGGAAAAATGATCAGGAAAGTTACCTTTAAAATGGGCAGTATCTAATAACACTTTACGAATAGTTCCTTTTAGGCCTAATTCAATAATAGCCCAGTCGTTACCTTGATCACGTCGTCGTTTGGTTTCCCAACCATCACCCATATTAATGCCACGCTCAGGCATCACTAAATTACTAGGAGAGCTGTAAAACATGTCACTAGCCGCAATACCTCGACCACCATTTTTTACCGAAGCTAAGTCAATTAATTCACCATCGATAAAGTTTTCACGAATAATTTGCCCTTTACCGTAAGCACGAAAACGAGCAATGCCACCGTCGGGATACATGCGTAAACGCAAATGCGTCCACACTTGACGACTCTCACAAGCAAACAGGTTTTGGCTATGCGCAGCGGTTGCTGATTTGGCTAAAATTTCTGTCCATTGACTATCGTCGTTCAGTTCAAGCGTAGCTTCATCGCTAATATTTGCGGCTTCAACTACAACAAATTCAGCAGCATTACCGCGAAAATGATTAGTATCAACATCAAAACCATAAATAGTTCCAGCAATACCTAACCGCAAGATACACCAGTCATAGTCTATACCACTTTTGCTCCGTTCTTGACGACCATAACTGCGGCGCGATTCCCATCCATCCATCCATTGTCCAGAGGCAACAAAGTAACCTTCTTTAAATACCCCTCGGCCTGCTTTGACTAAGTTACTACATTCGGCAAACCATTGATCACTACAACATAAGGCACGGCCGCCCACTCGTTCGCTGAGTAAGTCGATATATTGTGTTGTGTAACTATGGTCTTTATTTTGTTCTTTGATCATTGTTATTCTCGTTTTTACTTTTACTTTTGCTTTTGCTTTGTTTTTTTGCTAAAAGTGGTTTACCAATAGGATCACCTAATAATTTGCCATCAGCATAAACAAGCTGACCACGTACAAAGGTTTGTTTAACTATGCCTTGCACTTGTCGCCCCTCATACGGGGTGATTTGGTGTTTATATTTAATCATCTCTGTCGTGATTGTGTAGCGAGCTTGGTCATCAAAAACAATAAAGTCGGCGTCATAACCTTGGGCTATTTTCCCTTTTTTGCCACCCAAACCCGCAAAAGTTGCGGGACGAGTTGCCATCCAATCAATGACTTGCTCTAAATTATAGCCACGTTGTTTAGCTTCACTCCAAATAATAGATAAGCCGAACTGCAATGAAGATATTCCACCCCATGCATGTTCAATATCTCCGGTATCAATATGTTTTAATTGTGGTGTACAAGGGCTATGATCAGAAACAATAAATTCAATAACACCCTCAGCTAAACCTTGCCATAGTTGCTGACGATTAGCGTTTTCTCGTATTGGTGGACAACATTTAAAAACGGTTTTACCATCAGGAATAGCTTCAGCAAACAGCGTCAAATAGTGTGGGCAAGACTCAGCGGTAATTTGTAAACCTTGTTGCTGAGCTTGTTTAATAACGTCAAGTGCCTCAGCCGAGGATAAATGCACGATATGAATTTTGCCATTTGAGCCAATATTTTTAGCTTCTTGAGCGAGATTTATCATCATTTCAATGGCGTTGTTTTCCCAACTCTTCGGGCGTGACGCCAAAAATAATTGATAGTGATCACCAATTTCAAGTGAGTACTTTTGCTTATGTTTAGGCTCAAGTTCTGCATGAATTAAATAAGGAATATTATAGTTGGCTAAAATGCGTATTGCTTGGCTTAAATGATGTGGTTGAACTTCTGGAAATTCATCAATGCCAGAATGAATGGTAAATGATTTAACGCCTAAAACCCCAGCTTGAATAAGCGGCTCTAAATCTTGCAAACTATCGGGGGTAACACCCCCCCAAAAGCCGCAATCTATCCATAATTTGCCTTGTAAGGAGTCAAGTTTTTGTTGTAAAGCATTGACTGAGGTGGTAACAGGGCTACAATTTAACGGCATATCTACCACGGTAGTAATACCACCTGCCGCCGCCGCTTGTGTGGCACTGTTAAAACCTTCCCATTCGGTGCGACCGGGTTCATTGATATGAACATGGGTATCGACTAAACCGGGTAAAATAACCTTACCAGTGTGATCTATAATATTGTATTTGTGATCTGTTAGTAGGCGCTGCTCAAAGTTAGTAATGGAGACTATTTGTTTAAATTTGCCGTTTTCTATCGTTACTACCGCAGGTTGTAATTGACCTTCTATTAATACTCGATCACTACGAATGGCAACTAAGGTGTTATTGTTCATAATTTTCAGCCTCACTTTTTGCAACGATGTTGTGCTCAAGGCTGTTTATTTGCTCA
>CAZVPC010000054.1:10060-15768 GCA_964629005.1 uncultured Pseudoalteromonadaceae bacterium
TTGCTCAGGGCTGTTTTCTTGTTCAAAAGTATCGACTAATGATTTAGCTTGTTGCCAACTTATCCCTTGCTGTGCTATTAATTTAGGTTGATTTTTATGGAAATCAGCGATCACTTCCCCTGCAATGGATACTGCTACTTCTATGGGTAATTTTCCTGATATTTTACTTAAACCAATAGGGCAATGGACTTGTTGATAAATATTTTCACTGAACTCTCGATGCTTAAAGCGCATTTTAAAACGCTTCCATTTTGTGGTAGAGCCAATTAAGCCAATATATCGGGCGTCATTTCTTTTTAAAGTAGCTTCGGTTATTGCAAAATCGAGTGCATGATTATGAGTCATGATAATGTAATAACTATTACTTGGCATGGAGTTAACTTCATTAGCGGGTGAGTCGCTTAATATCTTAAAGACATTACCTCCTAATGCTTTAGACTCATTATTTGATGGAAATTCAGTTTCGCGATTATCAACCCAATACAGTCGACAAGGAAGTTGTGCTAATATGCCAGTCAAGGCTTTGCCAACATGCCCAGCACCAAATAAAACGATATTAAATTGGTTGTCAACAAAGCTTTCAAATAATAAGGTTGTTTGACCACCGCAACATTGCCCTAACTTAACCGCTAGTGGGAAATGTTCTATATGCTGCTCTGCCTGCTGGCTTGTTTGTCCTGTTTTTAACATCGCCGTTGCTCTCGCAATGGCTTTATATTCTAAATGACCACCACCAATGGTACCGTAACTGGTTATGGTTTGGCTAAGAAAGTCATCAAAACTAACCACCATTTTAGTACCGCTGTTACGTGGCGTAGAGCCAAGTGCACCGATAATGGTAATGAGTACATAGGCTTGCCCTTTTGACTCAAGCTGGTGGACGGTTTCAAACCAAGTCGGATTTTTCATCTTGATGGTTCACTATGTTGTGGTGCTACTTTAGCAAGCATTTGTTCGCACGCGGTTAAAATTTTTTCCGGTGTCGCAGGGGTGTCAAGTGAAGGGCTATAGCGATAATCCGTTAAACTTGATAGCGCATCTTTTATGGCACTCCATACTGAAATGCCCAACATTAGTGGCGGTTCACCAACCGCTTTTGAATGATAAATAGTTGCTTCAATATTTTGACTATCGGGCAATAATTCAACTTTAAATATAGTTGGTGTATCACCGATAGTGGGTATTTTATAAGCAGCAAGATTGCTAGTTTGCAATCGTCCATCGTCACCCCAAATGAGTTCCTCGTTGGTTAACCAGCCCATTCCTTGAATAAAAGCACCTTCAATTTGACCAATATCAATGGCAGGATTGAGTGATTTACCAACATCTTGACAAATATCTACTTGTAATACTTTATTTTCACCCGTTAAAGTATCTATAAGTACTTCGGCAACTGCGGCTCCGTTAGCATAATAAAAAAAAGGTCTGCCTTTAGCGGTAGCGCGATCATAATAAATTTTAGGAGTTTTATAATAGCCAGTGGCACTTAAGCTTATTCGGTTCATATAAGCAAGCTGGGCAAATTCTGCAAAACTGAACTCGTTTTCACCGGCTGTAACGCGATTATTTTTAAAAATAACGGCTTGTTGATCGATATTAAAATGCAAGGCAGCGAATTTGATCAGACGGTTTTTAATTTTTATGACCGCATCTCTTGCTGCCATACCATTTAGGTCGGTGCCTGATGAAGCGGCAGTTGGTGATGTATTAGGGACTTTATCTGTTCTGGTTGAGCTGCAATGTATAGTTTCAATAGCAACGTTAAACTCATGGGCAACAATTTGGGCAACCTTGGTAAACAGTCCTTGGCCCATTTCTGTACCACCATGATTTAAGCTGATTGAACCGTCGGTGTAAACATGCACTAATGCTCCAGCTTGATTTAAATGTTGTGCAGTAAAGGAAATGCCAAATTTTACCGGCGTTAACGACAAACCTTTTTTCAATATTGGGCTCGTTTTATTGAATTTAATTATGTCTTTTCGACGTTGTTGGTAATTGGAGCTTTGCTCTAACCGAGCAACTAAGTTAGGAATGACGTGTTGTTCAATTTTTTGACCATAAGGTGTAGTATCTCGCCCATCCTGTTCGCTATAAAAATTAAGTTTGCGTACCGATAATGGATCTTTGCCAACCACTCGGGCAATATCGTCAATAATGTTTTCAATCGCTACCATGCCTTGAGGGCCACCAAACCCCCTAAAGGCGGTATTAGAAACGGTATTGGTTTTTACTCGGTGACCGACAATATTAGCATTCGGCAAATAATAAGCGTTGTCGCTGTGAAACATTGCTCGGTCAACAATGGCATCGGATAAGTCTGGGGAAATGCCACAACCGCCTGAGAGTATTAAATCTAATCCTTCAATTAATCCTTCATTGTTAAAGCCAACTTGATACTGACTCAAAAAATGATGGCGCTTGCCTGTAGCAATCATGTCATCTGCCCGCGCTAATTTTATTTTAACAGCGCGATTGGTCTTACGCGCTAATAATGCGGCAATACAAGCCCATTGGTTGGCATTGGTTTCTTTACCACCAAAACCACCCCCCATACGGCGCATATCAACGATGACTTTATTAAGTGGAATATTTAAGACTTCGGCAACTAATTTTTGTCCTTCGGTCGGATTTTGCGTGGAAGTATAAACCATCATACCGTTGTCTTCGGTAGGAATACATAAAGAGGCTTGACCTTCTAAATACAGCTGCTCTTGACCACCAATGTGCATTTCACCCGTTAGGGTATGCGTTGCTGCTGTGATTGATTTTTTAGCATTGCCTCGTTGTATTTGATGACTAGGACGAACAAAACTTTTATTGGCTAAACCTTGTTCAATGGTTATGTTGGCAGCAAGCGGCTGGTATTCAACAATGGCTAATTTGGCGGCTTTACGCGCTAAATCATAACTCGTCGCGGCAACAGCAAATAAGACTTGGCCATAAAATTCTACTTCGCCACCTTGATTGATCATTAAAGGATCACCGGGAAATATAGGACCAATGTCGGTATGACCTGAAACATCTTTTAATGTTAAAACACTCACCACCCCTTTTGCTGATTTTACTTGGCTTAAATCTAAGCGGGTCACGGTGCCGTGAGCAATACTACTTAAACCGACATAAGCGTGCAAAGTATCTATAGGTGGATTTTTATCATCAACATAAATAGCTGTACCGCTAACATGTTTGTTAGCACTTTCGTGTTTTTGGTTTTGACCAATCGTGCGGGCAACCGCTGAACTATTTTCTGCTTTTATTTTGGGAAGACTACGCATGATGGGTCAACCTCACGGCAATTGCTGAGGGTTGCTGAGTGTTGTTTTCCAACTCCAAAAATAAACGTTGTAATAAATTTTGTGAAACTTTTAAGCGATAATGTGCGGAAGCTCTAAAATCACTGATCGGGGTAAAATCTTTTGCTAGTGCTGCCATCGCCTTGTTAATACTAGTACTATGCCAAACTTGATTGAGTAACGCTTGCTCACAGTGCTTGGCTCGTTTGGGAATTTCTGCCATGCCGCCAAAGGCAATACTAACTTGGTGGACTATTTTTTGACCATCTTTGTTGTTTTTTATTAATAAATTAAAAGCACCACAGGTCGAAGAAATATCATCTTCTAAACGCTTGCTGATTTTGTAGACTTTAAATTGATAATCGTCTTTAGCAACTGGGATCAAAATACGCTCAATAAACTCACTTGCTTGTAAAATAGTGACTTTGTAACGAACAAAATACTCCTCAACACTTACGGTACGTTGTTTATTACCTCGGCGTAATATCAGTTTGGCACCAAGAGCAATTAATATGGGAGGCATATCACCGATCGGAGAGGCGTTACCAATATTACCCGCTATAGTGGCTTGATTACGAATTTGAAAAGAGCCTAAACGGGAAATTAGTTCTTCCAAGTCGGGAAATTGTTGCACTAATTGTGATTTTGCTTGATTAAAAGTAACCGCAGCGCCAATGATTAAATTGCTGTCGGTTAACTCAATAGTTTGTAATTCATTGACAAGACCGGTGTAAATTAAACAGCCGATCTCTTTTAGCATTTGAGTAAATTCTAAACAAAGATCAGTGCCACCAGCAACTAAACGTGCTTTAGGATATGCCAATAATAAACGCGCTAATTCATCTGTAGAGGTTGGCGCAAAGTATTGTTTATCATTGTTTTTGAGAGTAATCGTGCTATTTTCACTATTGATCAAAGCAAGATTTTCAATGGTTTTAGCTTCATTTTTAATAAATTGATCGTTTAAAGTAGAGTCGAACATTTTTACGGCGGCATCAATAATCGGACGATATCCAGTACAACGACAAAGATTGCCACCAAGTGCTTCAATAATACTTGTATGGTTGGCTTGTTGGTGTGTTTTGCGGTAGGCAAACAGTGACATGACAAAACCAGGTGTACAAAAACCACATTGTGAACCATGGTTATCAACCATTGCTTGTTGAACCGGATGCAACCGTTCACCTTGTTTTAAATCTTCAACCGTTATTAATTGTTTACCATGTAAATTACCAATTGGGGTAATACAAGCATTGATCGCCTTGTAGTTTAGTTGTTGCTGCTTAGCTTGATTATTTATTTCAGCTATTACTACGGTACAGGCTCCGCAATCGCCTGAGGCACAACCTTCTTTGGTACCGTTGCGGTGCTTTATATTTCTTAAGTAATCTAATACGGTGATATTAGGATCAATACTATCGAGTTGTTGCGGTTGATCATTGAGCAAAAACTTTATCATTAACTTAAAACCTTTTGAGCGAAGAGCAATTTTTTAGTAGCAATGCATTTCAACTATAGCATCGATTAGACAGAGTGAAATCACAAAAGTTGACACTTGTGTCAGTTTTATGTGAAAAGTGTATTTTTGTCAAGATATTTTGAAAATTTGAACTGTGTTTGTACTTCCCTTAAATTAAAAAATAGCTAAAATGTATGGGATTATTTGATCTTGTTGGTTAGACTTCGTTTCGCAGTTGATCCTAGCTTTAAGATGAAAATAAGGAGTTGAATATTGTTAATTCGTAAATCAACGAATGGAAATATTCGTCAAAAAAATAAAACAAAAATATTAAACGCCGCTAAAAAAGAATTTGTTGCATATGGTTTTAAAGGTGCGTCAATTAAACGTATTGCTGAACGAGCTAAAATACCACGCACTAATATTCATTATTATTTTAAAAATAAAGAAGATCTTTATCAGCAATTACTCAATGAAATATTAGCAATGTGGAATAGTCGTTATGATGTGCTTAATGCTCAAGACAGTGCAAAAAAAGCACTCGCAGATTATATTCACGCAAAAGTGATGTTTTCAAAAATTGATCCCGATGCTTCGAGAATATTTGCTAGTGAAATTATTCATGGTGCACCACATTTAAAGTCATATTTAGCGGCTGAATTTAAAGTATGGGTGCAAAGTAAAGTTAATGTGATCCAATCTTGGATAGATAGTAAACAAATTAACGATATTAACCCTTACCATTTACTTTTTTTGATTTGGGGCGCTAGTCAGCATTATGCTGATTTTAATGTACAAATTTTATCCGCAATGGACAAGCCGCAATTAACTGAGCAAGACTATGACGAGGTGGTTAGTTCGCTGACAACCATTATTTTGACTGGCTGTGGAGTGAAATAGGATATTTAAATTTCAAAAAGTTTAATGTTGGCGATTCATTAGCGAGTGTTAGC
>CAZVPC010000055.1:0-10851 GCA_964629005.1 uncultured Pseudoalteromonadaceae bacterium
CCGTTGAAATTACTAACCAATGTTAACAGTGAGTTTCAAAAAGGGATGGCGGCTTGTATCAGTATTTTTGCGGTACTTGATCAAGCGCCAGAGCAAGATACTGGCAGCAAATTAATCAGTCGAGCGCGTGGTAAAATTGAATTTAAACAGGTTGGTTTTAACTATGCCAGTGAAACTAATCAGGCGTTAACTGATTTTTCTTTTACGGCGCAACCGGGAGAAACCATTGCTTTTGTTGGTCGCTCTGGTAGTGGTAAATCAACGATGACCTCGTTGTTATTACGGTTTTATAGTGCAAGTCAAGGTCAGGTATGTATTGATGATGAAAATATTGAAAATTATCAATTAACTGCCTTGAGAAAACAATTTGCTTATGTTTCTCAACAAGTTATTTTATTTAACGATACTATTGCTAATAATATTGCTTATGGCAATCCTGAGGCGAGTGAGGCAGAAATTATTGCTGCGGCAAAAAGTGCGCATGTACTTGAATTTGCTAATAACATGCCGAAAGGTTTAAATACGAATATCGGTGAAAATGGCGGGATGCTGTCGGGTGGTCAACGACAACGCATCGCGATTGCTCGTGCCTTATTGTGTGATGCTCCTATTTTGATTTTAGATGAAGCAACCAGTGCTCTGGATACTGAATCGGAACGCCACATTCAAGATGCATTGCAAATATTACAAAAAAATCGTACTTCTATCGTTATTGCCCATCGTTTATCAACGATTGAAAATGCAGATAAAATTTTAGTATTAGCCCATGGTAAATTGGTTGAGCAGGGCGATCATAAAACATTATTAAATTTGGGTGGTGCTTATGCGCAATTACATCAATATCAATTTGGTCAGCAACACTAAAGCCTGTTATTTCTTTAGTTGGTAACATGAGTATATAAGATGGCTTATTATAAATGCGCTTGATTGAACAAGTTTGGTTTCATTCTTCTATAGCAAAATATTGGTTGCTACCCTTGTTGTTACCATTTTCAGCCGTATTTTGGCTAATTAGTACACTAAGACGAATATTTTATCAAATTGGTTTATTTGAACAAATTCAAATAAATATTCCTGTTATTGTGGTTGGCAATATTAGTGTGGGTGGTAATGGAAAAACCCCAGTGGTGCTGTGGCTTATTGAAAAATGTCAGGTTTTAGGGTTAAAGGTTGGCGTGATCAGTCGAGGTTATGGTGGTCATGCTGAAAAATATCCGTTGTTGCTTGATGTAAATACTACAACAGATCAAGCAGGTGACGAGCCCATAATGATATATCAACGTACGGGTGTTGCGGTTGTTGTTGGCGGTGATCGAGTTGCTAGCGCAAAACTGTTAACCGAACTAGCTTGTGATGTTATTATCAGTGATGATGGATTACAGCATTATCGCTTAGTGCGAGCACTTGAATTAGTGATCATCGATGGTGATCGTGGTTTTGGTAATAAGCTGCTACTGCCGGCTGGCCCACTTCGAGAGGGACAATGGCGTTTGAAAACAGTAGATCATGTTATTGTTAATGTTGGAAATAATAATGTTTTTAATGAATTTGCTGTTGATGAAATGGTGAAAGTCATATCAATGTCGTTAAAAGTTAGTCATGTTTGTCATATGCTTACCGGTGAATTATTAAGTGTCGCCGATTTTTCAAAATTGTATCCCCGTGTGAATGCTATTGCGGGCATTGGAGCGCCAGAACGCTTTTTTTCAACTTTGTCTAAACAAAAAATAAATGTTGTGCAGCAACAGGGTTTTGCTGATCATTATGCTTTTCAACGCAATGATCTGAACAAATTTAATAATAAATTGCCTTTGTTGATGACTGAAAAAGATGCGGTGAAATGTAAAGCTTTTGCCCAGCAACATTGGTGGTATATGCCTGTAGAAGCAGATTTTAAAGCGGAGCAAATTAATCCACTACTTGAACAGATCCTTTATTTAACCAGTAGTAAATAAAACTTAACTTTTAATTAATAATTAAAGAGAATAATTATGGCTTTTGATACAAAATTAATGGAAATTTTAGCGTGCCCAGTTTGTAAGGGTAAACTTGATTATGATAAAGATAAGCAAGAGCTTATATGTAATTTAGATCGTCTTGCGTATATCATAGATAACGATATACCAGTGTTATTAGAAAACGATGCGCGCCGCCTTAATTTAGAACAAGATCAAGAGTAGCATTGATGACATTTAGCGTTGTAATTCCTGCCCGGTATGAATCGTCTCGCTTGCCTGGTAAAGTACTTGCTGATATTCAAGGTAAACCCATGATCCAGTGGGTGGTTGAAAAAGCACAACAAAGTGGCGCTAATAAAGTCATTGTTGCCACTGATAACGATCTAGTTGCTGAGGTGGTGACCCGTTTTGGTGGCGAAGTTTGTCGAACTCGTGCTGATCATCAATCAGGCACTGAGCGTTTAGCTGAAGTGATGGATAAATATCATTTTGCTGATGATGAAGTTATTGTGAATGTGCAAGGCGATGAACCTTTTATTCCTCCTGAAAATATTGCTCAAGTGGCTAATAACTTAGCAATACAGCAAGTGGCTCGCATGGCTACATTAGCTATCCGTATTAATTCAGTTGCGGAAGCGTTAAATCCTAATGCTGTAAAAGTGCTTGTTGATAAAAACGGTTATGCCTTATATTTTTCTCGGGCGACCATTCCCTATGATCGCAAACGTTTTTTAAACAATGATGCTATCAAAGATATTGGCGACTTTTATTTAAGACACGTGGGTATTTATGCCTATCGGGCTGGTTTTATTAAAGATTATGTTAACTGGTCAACCAGTGAATTGGAGCATATTGAAGCGTTAGAGCAATTAAGAGTGCTTTGGCATGGAGAAAAAATTCACGTGGCGGTGGCAAAATCGAATGTGCCTGTTGAAGGGGTAGATACGCCAGCAGATCTTGAAAAAGCTAGGGCTTATGCAGCGTCATTGACAAAATAAAGGTGAGTTAGGTTTGTGTTGTATAAAATAAGCCTCCGCTAATACGAAGGCTTATTAAAGTCTATTTTGTGAACGTCTTTAATCGACTAACTCGGCTAAACACATTTCGTCATAAATTTGATTAACCCATTTTTCAACACGAGCACTGGTTAGCTCTGGTTGACGGTCTTCATCAATAGCTAAACCAATAAACGTATTGTCATCAACCAAACCTTTAGATGCTTCAAATTCGTAACCTTCGGTTGACCAGTTACCTACTAAAATAGCGCCTTTTGCTTCAACAATGTCACGGATGGGTCCCATGGCGTCACAAAAATATTCAGCATAATCTTCTTGATCGCCTAAACCAAAAATAGCGACTAATTTATCAGTAAAATCAATTTCTTCTAACTCAGGTAAAAAGTCATCCCAGTCACATTGATTTTCACCATAATACCAAGTTGGAATACCTAAAATAAGTAAATCAAACTCAGCTATTTCTTCTTTAGTACTTTTAGCAACATCTTTTACATCAACAAGTTTTTTACCCAGTTTTTTCTGGATCATCTTTCCTACTGCTTCAGTGTTGCCAGTATCACTACCAAAAAATAGACCTATAATAGCCATTGAACTTTAACCTTTTATCTATGTTTGAAAATAAATTTAACTATTTACTGTCGCTAATGATTTAATTAAAAGCGATTCTATCAACTCACTACGATTCATGCTTTGATCTTGAGCAAGCTTTTCTAATTGTTCGAATAAGGAATAATGAATTTTAAATTCTACCCGTTTTAAGCCTTTGTTCTTGTCACGCTTAACTTGATTACGTTTGTTGATTTTTGTTTGCACGTTACGAGGATGAGGATTTGTTTTCGGACGCCCCGGACGTTTTTCTTCACAAAATAAATCAATTGTTGTTAAATCAGTCGTTTCTTTTGCCATTAATTTTTACCATAAAAATTCATGATGAATTATTGCTGTAGTGGTATTGTTAAAAATATCGCAGATCTAAAAAAAAATTAGTCAAGTGTTAACCAACGCCTTGAGATTCAAATATTAGTTGTATTATGCTTTTGGCAATAAAACCGACACAACCTAGTAATAATACTAAATAGATAACGGCTTGCCCGATAGGTGGAACATCATTAGTTTTCATCACATCACGAACAGTAAGACCAATGAAAATAAAAATAAACGCAAAAAACAAATCGAGGCCAACCGCCTCAATTAAATCAAAATATTTCGCAAGCATCGTAATGGTAACAACAACCTAAAAATTGACGCGCATTGTAGCACGAACAGCTGCGGCTATCGATAGCGTTAAATGTATATTTTAAACCATCTAAAAAAGTATTAGATGGTTTTTGAGAGGGTAGCATTAGTGGTGTTTGTATAAGCCGAGTTGCTGAATATCGTTCCATGAGGTACTTTGATGGCATTGGTAGCATTGCTCCACCGAGGCATTGGGTTTGCCAGCTATTTTTTGCGACATCATTTTATAATGCGGTTTATAGTGACTAGGCGGTGCTTGATGGCATTGTGAGCAGTCAGTTGAACGAGAGGAAGGATGACGATAATCGGCTAACGACCATTGTTTAGTGCTATGACAAGCTCCGCATTCTTTACCAAATAACTTAAAATGACGATCATCATTGGCGTGACAAGTTGCACAGTTTAACATTGACTCTTCATTTGAAAGTAATGGATTAATTTTAGTATGAATAGTTGCGTGCTTGCTTAATTCTTTTACCGTATTTGCTAGTAGTCGGTCACTGGCATTTGGCTTAGTTAACTTTTCGGGTAAGCTTTTAGCGAGTGTGACTAATAAAGAATGATCCATTTTAGTTAAATTGCTCTGTAAACCTTGGTGCTCTTGATGGCAAGTCGAGCACTCTTGAATATCAGCATGAAAGGCAGTTGGCTGTCGAATAAGCATAGTTTTGTCATTGGCATGACACAAAATACACTGTTTATCATCAACGCCTGAAATAGGTGTATGACAAGACTCACAGTCGTTTTCAAGAAATTGATGAGCTTGCGATAATTTACCCGGTGATGATAGCGCTTGCCAGCTATTGGTGAAACTAAAAGACTCTATTTGTTGTTTTATTTCGGGTTGTGTGCCTAACAATATACCAGCAGCCAATATCACGATAATGATCAGAAAACGTTTCATGCAAACCACCTTAAACCAAAATAAATCCCTGAAAAAATATGCCATGCTAATAAAAAATATAAAATAAAGGAGATGCTGATATGCAGTTTTAACCAACGTTGAAAGGTTTGTTTGATTTTATCATGTACGTTAATACTATATTCAACATCGGCAATGGCTTCACTGAGCATTAATGCGCGTTGTGCGGTAGGTAATTGCTTAAAACTTTGCTGTTCAAATTGTTGCTTGCTTAACATTGAGGGCAGCAAGCGTGAAAAAAAACCAGAAAATGGCTGTAATTTATGACGTTCTTCTTCACAACAGGTTTGCAATTGATATTGTGTGTAGTGATAGGCTGAGTTTAAGCCTTCTAATAATTGTTTTTTTTCTTTAATATTACTGCTGATTTGACTGAGTAGGTAACGGCCAATAAAACCACTAACTACAACAATTAAAGTCATAATGGTTAAACTTAAACCAATAACGCTATGGAATTTATGACCAGTATGGATCATCACAAAAATAGGGCCAATAACACCTGCGTATATATGCCACGATAGCAAACTCCGCATTGGCGCATGTTTGGTGACGGCATTTTTAACTGATTTTACTCGCTTTATGATCAAGTAAAATAATGGCAATAACATTAATAGTGTGCCAAATACACCAAAAAAACCGCCTAAAGCACTGCCAGCAAAATTAGTATCAGAGTGAAAGGTGAAACCTAACCATGCTAATAAAAACAGTAACACTAGGCTGGTGATGAGAATACGTTCATTTTCCTTCATGGTATTCTTCCTTATGCTTCTACAACAATATCGGTTTTCGCGTGTGCTTGGCAGGCCAAGATCATGCCAGCGGCTTTATCACTATCGTCAAGGGCATCTTCACATTCCATGGTTACTTCACCGGAAACTAATTTTGTCATACACATACCACAACTACCCATTAGGCATGAACTTTCAATTTCAACACCGATGTTTTCAGCGACATCTAATAAGGTACAACACTCGGGTTGCGGTGCAGTTTTTTCAGAATTTTGAAAAATAACTTTCGGATCGCTATCTACGGCGCTGTCAATGGATACGGTTTTTTTAGGTTTACCCGTGCCAAATGCTTCATTTTTCGCTTGTTCTGCGGGTACGTTCAATTCAGCCAACATGCCTTTTATTGCATCCATCATTGGCGGTGAACCGCAAAAATGCACCAAACGTTTGTCTATATTGGGTACTAATTCACTAATGCGTTGCGTATTAATACGTCCTTGTTCAGCATAAGCGACATCTTTTGTTAATTCGGAAACAAAACAATGTAATAGCATGTTGTCGTTACGTTTGTTTAGATATTCTAATTCTCTACGGAAAATAAAATCATCAAGCGATTTACAAGAAAATAAGAAGTAAATAGGTTTTTTCCAGCCTGAGTCGGTAAGGTAACGCAATACGGTCATTAATGGGGTAATACCAACACCGCCACCAATAAGTACAATGCTGTCGGCACTGCTGCCATCAAAAGTAAATTTTCCACCGGGTTTGTCAGCTTCAATTAAATCACCTTCTTTAACATTGTCGTGCATAAAGCGTGACATTAAGCCTAATTCTTCCCGTTTAATAGTGAGCTCACAGTAATAACGTTGTGATGGTGATGAGGCGATGGTGTAAATACGTTTTACATTCTCGCCATTTACATTTAATCGTATTGGTAAATATTGTCCCGGTTCGTAAGTAAACGGGATAGCGCCGCCATCAGCATTAACTAAGCGAAAAGTTTTGACCTCTGGAGTCTCTTGAAAAATACGGGTAACTTGTAAGCGGCCATTCCATTTAGGACTCGGTACTGGGGAGATGGGTAGCTCACTAGGCTCTGCTGGTTTGGCTACACTGTCAGTGGCAACTAATTGTTGTAGTAATTTAGTCGCATGGCGCATTTTTAGGAAATGGATGACTACGATTAATACTACGAAAATCAATAATAATCCCATAATAAACCAGTGAAAATATGAGGGCTGTCCAGTCGTTATGTCATTATTTCTGGGGGATATATTTAATTCAGTTTTAAACCAATCTAGCGCGATATTACGTGGTTTTCTGCCAAGAGAGAGTGCTTGTTCAACGGCAAGGCCACTATCGAACTTACCTAAACCTTGATAAATGTTTTGTGTGGCTGTTTGCATGCGCGCATAGTCATTGTTTTGTGACGCTTGTGCAAGTTCAACTAAATTAGTGTTAATAAGTGACATACCAGAAATCATTCGCTGTTTGGCTTGTGATTTTGCTTTTTCACGTTGTTCAAAATTAAGCTCAGGCAAACTCATTAAGGTAGGATATAAATTTTTAGGTGTTGGTAGCTTTCCTTTCATGCCAAGTGCCATTTTATCTTTACCAAAGCCGCCCATACCGCCTTTGCCAGCACCACCCATGCCGCCTTTGCCAGCACCACCCATGCCGCCTTTGCCCATACCGCCTTTAGCCACACTTGCTGTTGGAATGGTTGTTTGTGTTGCATTTTGTGCTGGGCTTGTCGCAGGCGTTTGTGCTTTAGCAGCTGGATGATGTTTTTCATGATCAGATTGCGCATTAGTATTGCTAATTATGGCAAGCGTGGTTGATAAAATAAGGCACTTAATGAGTATAATTGATTTACTGGAAAACATTTCAAACATCCTTAGTATTTGTTTTAATTGTTTTTTTGTGACGATAAAAGGTATTGTTGGCTTAATGTCTGGCGCTGTTTATTGCTCAATATGGTTGCCGCTTTACCAACACTTTGAATAAAGTGTAGTCTTTGTTTTGCCTGTAATTGACTTACTTGATCTATTTTTGCTTTTATTTGTGTTACATCGGGTATATCTTCAGCCGTTAATAGCCATAATGACTGCTCTGCCTGAGTTATTTTTTCTTCAAAGCTTTGATTAGTACTTTGCCAGCTATTTTGTTGTTGTAATAATTGTTGTTGCTGTGCTTGTGTTAATGAGATCAAACCGCCTTTATCGAGAAAGAAACCGTCAGCGCCGATATGATAAATGTGTTTACTGCCAGGAAAAGCAGGTAAGTTAGCAAGTTGTACTTTGTTTGATGAGTTCGCCATTTTTTTGCCCATCATTTTTTGTTTACCCATGCCACCAATTTTTTTTATCGCCATGTTTTTCATTTTTTCCATGGTTTTACTTGCGGGTATTTGAGTATTGC
Organism: uncultured Pseudoalteromonadaceae bacterium; assembly: GCA_964629005.1. GTDB lineage: Bacteria > Pseudomonadota > Gammaproteobacteria > Enterobacterales > Alteromonadaceae. Next base: position 8,282 of record CAZVPC010000055.1, read on the forward strand.
TATTGGTTAGTTTAGGTGTTGGCGGCGACATGGTAGACATATTGCGCATGCCTTTCATCTTAGAACCATGACCATTATGTTGAATATTTTTGGTCGGCGAAAGTTGATTTTGCACTGCTTGTGCTGCTTGTTGAGCTGCAATTATTTGTTGTTCAAGTTGATTTTCTTTTGGGCGTATTTGGGCATATAAATTAGCCGAATAAAACATTATAACAAGGGGTAATAATGGATAAACAAAAGGAGGTTTAGGTATTGTGCTACACATAGGTTTTACTCATATCTCCATATAATAATCAGTATTATAAAATAATTTACTGAAGTAAATAAGACGATTTTATTTACCTTAGCATGTTTTATTTATAAGGCTATTTATATTTTATCAATCCGTTAAAAAGTCGTTAACAATTTTATTAAAGGCAACGCTTTTTTCGGCATGTAACCAATGTCCCGCACCCGTTATTATTTTAGCTTTACTGTTGGGAAATAGTTTAATAATAATGTCACGATGTTGTTGGTTGGTGTAATCTGAATTAGCCCCTTTAATAAATAAAGTTTCACCGTTAAAGCATCGTTGATTGACTTTAAATAGGTTTGTTTTTATTGAAGATATTGAGAATATCAATACTGTTGTTACTGAGGTTAACATGATAGTTGATGGTATATTTTTTGTAGGTCATATCACGAATGTTTTTATCTTCAAAATAAATGGATTGCTTATATTTATAAGGAAAAGTTGGTAGATTATTTATTTGTTGATCTAACTCCAGCAGAAATTTTTTACTTGCGCTTATTTTATCCTCGGCAATATAGGTTAAAATAGAGATCAATTTTACTTGATAAGCTCTTGTTCTGCGAATTTGCATATTACTTAGCTAGACTTGTAAAAAATTGTTTAATTTCGTTTTGATATTGCTCCGCAGATAAGGTTTCCATGGCACCCGTTTTTACATCTTCTTTAGTACTATGCAGTATTTTTTTTCGCTTATAAAAATAAGGGTCTTGCTCAAAATACTCATTGTTTTCTATCTTTATATTGGCATTACTGTTTTTTACATAATCAATAAAATTTGGTAAGTAATCATCTTCAATTTGAATAGATAATGTTTGCATCGTCAACTCCTTAATTATTTACTCTTTTATTTTAGCAAAAAGTTATAGGAAACAGAAATTTTTGTAAAATATAAGGATACTCAAACTGAAATGATACAGATGAATTTATTCGTGTAGTGGGTTGCGTGGGTTGCGTTGCTAAATTTTGTGGTATGACACAAATAGTGAATAGCACAGGACTTAGCAGAAAAAGTTTGTATAAAACGCTGAAAATAAAGACAAACCCCATTTCGATATCATTAAACAGCTGGTTTAGGCCTTGGGTTGTTATTTGTCGGTATTGAGCATACTAAATTATGGTCAACGCACCACGTTATTTTATTAATGGCTAACTTGTTATTAAAAAGTCGTTAACAATTTTATTAAAGGCAACGCTTTTTTCGGCATGTAACCAATGTCCCGCACCCGTTATTATTTTAGCTTTACTGTTGGGAAATAGTTTAATAATAATGTCACGATGTTGTTGGTTGATGTAATCTGAATTAGCCCCTTTAATAAATAAAGTTTCACCGTTAAAGCTTCGCTCACCTTGATAACCTTGCATTATTTGCGGATAACAGTTACTGATAAATTCAAGATTGCATTTAAATTGAAACTGTATTTGTTTATTTATATTTTCTTGCGGGTTAACTTTTTTACTATCCTTTTTACTGTTGTTTTTACTGTTGTTTTTACTTAAGTTACGCAATAAAAATTGCCTAACGCCCACATTATCTACATAAGCCGCGAGCTGGTTGTCGGCGTCTTTACGATTTTTAACCTTAGTTAAATCAATAGCTTTTAAACCTTCAATAATTTGTTGATGGTGATTGGGGTAGGTGACGGGGGCAATATCGGCAACAATTAATTTAGTAATACGTTCGCCATATTCAAGCGCAACCTGCATGGCTATTTTACCACCCATTGAATGCCCTAAAATTGCGGTATTATCAATTGCTAGGTGATCAAGTAAATGTACTACATCGTGGGCTAATTCACCATAACTCATGCTATTTTGTTGAAACGAGTAACCATGGTTACGTACATCAATGTTAGTTACTCGATAATTTTTGGCAAGTGCGCGCGCTATCATATTTAAATTATCCATGCTGCCAAATAAACCATGGATCAAAATAATGTTCTCGCCTTGTCCAGATTGTTGATAATTGAGTAACTTCATATATGCCATTCGTCTTTTATTATTTGATCGGTAAATTGTGTCGTTTTTTTTGCGTAGAGGCAATTTTTATTTTGTTAAAAACATAATAAATTCAAGTGAAAATATATATAAGACATTGATATTTAGTTGCTAAGGTGATATGCTTTTTTTGCGTTCATAAACTTACTTTTGTTCAAATATTGCTTAGTAAATGACGCATATTTTATAAATTTATTGATAAGGAAATAGATAATGATAAAACTACTCAAAACTACTCAAAACTACTCAAAACTACTCAAAACTACTCAAAACTACTCAAAAC
>CAZVPC010000055.1:10951-15612 GCA_964629005.1 uncultured Pseudoalteromonadaceae bacterium
TACATTAGTATTAATAGTATTAACTTTAAGTTCAATGTCGGTATATTCTGCGAATATTTATTCTTCCCCGTCTTCAGTGGGTTTAAATTTACGATGGTTACGTTGTCTTCAATCAAAATAGTTATCTATTACTTGATCTAGCTCTTTGCGCTTGAAAATTTATATTCACTGAATATTGATCATTAACTTAGTTATATTAGTTTTAAATTAACAAGGAAATTAAAATGTTAAATAATATGAAAATACTCACTTCCTCTCTCATTCTAGTTTTATGTGCTTTTACACTAAGGGTTAATGCCAGTAATATGGAGTTGTCGTTATTGCTGCCTTTTGATAGCTTAAAATCATCTAATGATAAAGCTACTAATTTGGGGCTTGGTATTGATTTCGCTTATAAAGAACAATATTCGCAGGTTAAATTACATGCTTTTATTGTAACAACGCCAAGTATGACTGGTTCAGCTACTTTACTCGTAAATGGCACGGAGACAAAGGTAAACGTTAACGGTGAATATACCTCTTTTGGTTTGGCTTTAAGTCGTGACTATAAATTATCTGAAAATTTTGGTCTTTATGGTAAATTAGGCGTACTGTATAGTCAAAATAGCAGCGAATATACAACAAGAGCAACGAGTCAAAAAATATTGGATCGAAATATTGCAAATAATTTATTATTCATTGGCATTGGGGTTGATTATAAAATCAACCAAAAATTTGCGATTGCTTTGGAATATAACTCGGGCTATTCCGCTATTACTGATAGTCGTCTGGTACAGCTTAATTTAACATACCGATTTTAATTAGAATAAACTGTTTTTCTAGCGGCTATTTTTCGAATTTATTCATATTCTTTATGGCGACTTTATTCCTAGGTCAGTATAATCGGGGTATCCCGTTCAGACTTAGGTTTATTTTCAGGAAATTGAATGAAAAACATTGACATAGATGATGATCTGTATCAGTACATCGTTAAACACACAGAAAATATTGGAGAAAGTGCTTCGTCAATTTTACGCCGCTTATTATCTCTTGAAACTGCGATTAGCCCTTATGTAACTAGTTCAGATATGGTAACTGTAGAAATAGCGGCACAATGCCCAACGGTTAATTCACCAACGAATATAGCCGATATTCTTAATTACATAGAGCAAGAAAGATCGACTGTTCAACGTGGAACCGTAGGGCTATTTTTGCTGATTTTAACTGCTTTATATCGAGCAAATCCACAGACTTTTGACGTTGTGACAGAAATTCGGGGTAGAGGACGTTTGTACTTCGCTAAAAATAAGTTAGCTCTTGTTAGTAGTGGCAGTAGTACTAACCCTAAACAAATCGCACAAAGTCCCTACTGGGTGATCACTAATACCAATGCTTCGCGTAAAAAATTGATGATTATTGATGTAGCTCAAGCCTTAGGTTATACCTTAATCGATGCGGAACAAATGAGTCAATTAATACCTGCGGCGAAGAAAAAAACCTCTAAATCAAAAACGCTAAACTCTACAATAACTAAAACAAAAGTTGTGACTAAGGCTAAATAATGACTATTCATCATCACGCAGGTAAACCTGCACGCCCACAAGATAGAATTAATATTGGTCGTTTAGTCAGCGATTATTATATGCAAAAACCTGATGTTACCGTGGTCGAGCAAAAAGTAACTTTTGGTACTTCTGGGCATCGGGGTAGTTCGGCAAAACTCAGTTTTAATGAAGCCCATATTGTTGCAATTTGCCAAGCGGTTGCAGAATACCGTTTAGATCAAGGTTTTAAAGGACCATTATTTTTAGGTAAAGATACTCATGCGCTTTCTGAACCCGCATTTATTAGTGCAATTTGTGTATTAATCGCCAATAATGTTCCTGTTATAGTACAGCAAGATTTAGGTTTTACCCCTACACCCGTTATTTCAAGGCTAATTATTAGTCATAATAAAATTGCAGTCAATAAAGCAAGGCAAGCAGACGGCTTGATCATCACACCGTCACACAATCCACCAAGTGATGGCGGCATTAAATATAATCCTCCACATGGCGGCCCAGCAGAAGGCGAGATCACTAAACAAATTGAAACTCGAGCTAATGAAATTATTGCTGCTAATTTAATTGAAGTAGAAACAGTTAGTTATCAACAGGCACTCGCTTCAAATTTGTTAAACAAACAAGACTTTATTGAATGTTATGTTAGCCAGCTTGATCAAGTTATTGATATGCAAGCTATTGCTAAATCAGGCGTTAATATTGGCGTTGACCCTTTAGGTGGCTCAGGCATTGATTATTGGCCAGTTATTGCGAAAAAATATGGCTTAAATATTACTATTGTTAACCCTGTGGTTGATGCCAGCTTTGCTTTTATGCCTTTAGACAAAGACGGCAAAATTCGTATGGACTGTTCATCACCTTATGCGATGGCGGGTTTAATTAAAATGAAAGATGATTTTGATTTAGCCGTTGGCAATGATCCTGATTTTGACCGCCATGGTATTGTTACCAAAACAGGTGGGTTAATGAACCCTAATCATTATTTAGCGGTTGCGATTAATTATTTAATGACACATCGTGATTGGTCTACTAGGGTTAAAATTGGTAAAACGCTAGTTTCTAGCTCGTTAATTGATCGGGTTGCAAAAAAATTAAATCGCCCGTTAGCTGAAGTCCCCGTGGGTTTTAAATGGTTTGTTGATGGTTTACATGAGGCTAGTTTTGCCTTTGGTGGTGAAGAAAGCGCTGGTGCTACTTTTTTAGCACGTGATGCCAGCTGTTGGACCACTGATAAAGATGGTTTTGTGATGACTTTACTTGCTGCAGAAATATTGGCTGTTACGGGTAAAGACCCTTATCAACATTATCAAGCATTAGCACAAGAATTAGGTCAGCCTTGTTATGGACGTGTTGAAGCGGTAGCTAATTTAGCGCAAAAGGCGGTGTTAACCAATCTAAGTGTCGATACTATTACGGTTGATATTTTAGCCGGTGAAAAAATTCAACAAGTTTTAACCCAAGCGCCGGGAAATAATGCGCCGATTGGTGGTTTAAAAGTGGTTACTGACAACGGCTGGTTTGCTGCTCGTCCGTCTGGTACCGAGGATATTTATAAAATTTATGCTGAAAGCTTTATTAATGATGAACATCTGCAATTAATTATTAAAGAAGCTCAGCAAATCGTTAATATGGCGTTTAAAAACGCAGGAATATAGCGAGTTTGTCATTGCGTGTCATCGAAGAGGTTCCGGATTTTAAAAGCGCGATTGAAGTCACGCCTACAATGTATGCCTGTAGAGGCGGTTTTAACTACACCAAAGCTAAAGAGAATTATTTTGAAAACAACACAAGATTTAGTTAAACAGTTATCTGAGAGTTTAAAACAAACTGGCGATTTTTTAACGCCAACACGTAAACATGAATTTAACATGCCCGAGTTTTCGTTGGAAATAAGCAATAATAAAACGGCTAATAAAAGTAAAGTGACTGTGCTTGATACTGGCATTATTTGTTTTGAACCACTTGATATTACGAGCACTAAAGATATTGTGTTGTCGTCTGCTGTGCATGGTAATGAAACCGCACCAATAGAAATTTGTGCCGATTTGATCAAAAAGCTTATTTTAGGTGAGCTTGAATTAGCGCAACGCGTACTCTTTTTATTTGGCAACCCAGCATCAATTAATATTGGCCAACGTTTTGTTGAAGAAAACTTAAATCGTCTTTTTTGTGGTGGGCATTCTATCGATCAAGCTTCTCTTCAAAACAGTGGTGAAGGTTTGATCAACAAAGAGCGTCATCGCGCATTATTATTAGAAAACACCGTACGAAATTTTTTCTTGGCCGGTGAAAAATTAGCGGCTGAACGCGAGCGTTTTCATTACGATTTACATACCGCTATTCGCGGCTCTAAAAATGATAAATTTGCGGTATACCCGTTTCGTCATGGCCAACCTTGGGTAACCGAGCAACTACAATTTTTACAAGCTTGTGGTATTAACACTATTTTATTATCAAATTCGCCAACGACTACCTTTAGTTATTTTTCCTCGAAAAATTTTGGCGCGCATGCTTTTACGGTTGAATTAGGTAAGGTAAAGCCGTTTGGTGAAAATGATATGGCAAATTTTGACGGCGTTAGCCACAGTCTAACCGCTTTAATTTCAGCACAAGCCTTGAATTTAAAACCATTTGATCAACAAGATTTTAATTTGTTTAAGATTAACCAAGTAATTGATCGCCAACATGATAACTTTGTTTTGCATTTTAGCGACGATGTTGAAAATTTTACTGACTTCCCTGTTGGTACTGTACTGGCAACTGATGGTGATATTGAAATTAAAGTACATAAAGAAGGTGAAGCGATCATCTTCCCCAATGCTAATGTGGCTATTGGTCAACGAGCGTTATTGACTGTGGTACCAACGACATTGTAGGCGGGGCTTCAGCCGCGCAAGATCAGTTGAACAAATAATTTATGCAACGATAAAACTGCGTGAGTAAACTCCTGCCTACGTGAGAAATAGCCCGTAGGCGGGGCTTCAGCCGCGCAAGATCAGTTGAACAAATAATTTATGCAACAATAAAACTGCGCGAGTAAACTCCCGCCTACGTTAAAAATAGTCTGTAGGCGGGGCTTCAGCCGCGCAAGATCAGTTGAACAAATAATTTATGCAACGA
>CAZVPC010000056.1:0-15299 GCA_964629005.1 uncultured Pseudoalteromonadaceae bacterium
GCTGAGTCAGTCTTTAAATCTGTTGGATTAGAAGATATAGAACTAGACACAGTAGACATATCAAGCAATGATAAATTAATTGATTCTACTGCTAACATTAAATAGTTTATGAGGGTTTAGCAATGATAAACGTTGTAGATAAGATCACTGACATAAATACAAACACACTATTTACAACTACTGACCAATTGTTGCCAGATAGGCTTTTAAATAATTTATCTTTTAATTGGATAAATGTTGTAAGTTTAGATGTAAATAACAACCCAATAAAACCAACTGCTGGAAACTATTTTATTTACGTAAAAACTTCAAGCAATACAGGTTTTGAAAAAGCAGATAAACCGATAAATTTCCATCAAGCTGGCGGCAGTTCAATGGTTGACGGACACGAAAAAGGTTCGTTTTATGGTGCAATTGTAGAGCAAATTAAAATAATTCCTGCTGGAATTGTTGGTGCTACAAACTATCAAGTTCATGTTAGACAATCAGATCAAGGCAGACAACCAGAAGTACCTGTAAAATTACATAGTGACGCGGTTGCAGACGGTGTTATTCAAGGGTCTGATGGGTTTTTCGCTTTTGGCAAAAACCCAAACATGACAAAAGATGTCACATCAATAATTACTGATTTTACAAGCACATATAATTTTTTATCTGTAGCACAGCCGATTTACATATCGTCTAGTAGTGCTACTGACACAAGTGTAACTATGTTAGTTAGTGTTTTAGATGTAAATTATGACAGAGTAGATTTAGTTGTTAATGTGAATGGACAAACAAAAACATTACTCGCGGGCGGTAATTATATTAGAATATTTTCAGTTTTTAATATTGGTAATGTTTCACATGTTGGCGATGTATATGTATATCCAAATATAACAGTAACTGCTGGCGTTCCTAACGATTTAACACAAGTAATAGCAAAATCTGACATAGCTAAACAACAATCAAACATGGCTATTTTAACAATACCAAACAATAAACGTGGTCTATTAAAAACAATTATTGTTACCGCAAATAAAGCAAATACAACTGGAGCAGCTGATTTATTTTTAGCAACTAGAGATTTTAACGGCGTAAAAAGAATACGTGCAGAACTGAATTTGCAAACAGCAGGCGATCCCACTTTCAATTTTAACTTTGTTATACCAATAGCATTACCGACAAAATCAGATATTTGGATAGAGGGAATTCCAACAGTATCAGCATATTCAATCGCTGCTGGATTTCAAGTATTAATAGAAGATTTATAATGTTATCGAACAACCCAAATAAAACAAAATCTATTGAACAAAAATGGAATAATGAAATAACTAAACGGTTTAATGAATTAATTAAACAAGTTAAATCATTTAAATTTAATAAAATAATTAAAAATTCAGAAAATGATAATTCAGATGAGTTTCTTGCGTTATTATTATTACTTGTAACTAAAATTTTTTTAACTATATCTTGGCAAGAAAAATATCAGATAGCAGCTTATGAGCAAACAGTAACACGTTATGTTGATGAGATAAAAAAATTATTAACAAAACAGCAAGCAGCAAGTAATCTGCAATCAATAGAGGGCGGTATTTTATTTAATCAAGCAAACATAAATGAATTGGAGTTCTTAAAAAAAAGAGCTGGCACAGCACTAAAGAAATGGATCTCTGTACTAATATCAGATGTTGATTCTATTGTTCACGATAATTTTGGAAGAATAAGCAACAAAGAACTAACAAAGCTGATCATTCAAAAAATAAAAATAACAGAAGCAAGAGCAAGAGTAATAGCTACTACTGAAACAAATCAAGCAGCACAAAGAGCGGTAATAATTCAAGCAGAGCAAACACAATTAATTTTTGGTGAAGAAATATCAATAAGATGGATCACTATGCGCGACTCAAGAGTCAGACATTTGCATGCCATGTGGCACGGGCAAATAATGACCAAAAGTGAAGCATTAAGCAATTTAGCCATATCACCATGGAATTGTCGTTGCGCTTTAAAGCCAGTTATCAAAAAAAGAATACCAGCACGAAAGCAAGCATTATTTGAAAAAGAAAGAAAGCAATTATTGCTATTAGAAAGCAAAAACAAGTAAGTTTATGGGATCCTGCCATCAATCCCATGTTAAAAAGTTGGCACTCTGTAGATGATGCCAACACCAATAATGTTGTATTGCCATTAAAATAAACGACAAAGTTGGTTAATTCAATTAAATGTTGTATCATTTGACTATAAAATAGTTTTATTAACTAAATTGTAGTCAAAATGCCTAAATTAAATATACTAATCAACTCAAAAACTTCTGGTAAATTTCACCGCGAGAATATTGACGGCAGATCCCATTTAGTCACAACTATGATGCCAATCCGCGGCGACATAACAATGAACAACATTTTCTATCCAGATAATGAAATAGAATCAAGCTTTATGCAGCTTAATATGCTTCCTGCTCCCAATGGCCATCCAACTGTCAACGGTGTTTCAGTTCCAGCATTCCATCCTGTCGCCAACAATAAACACAACATTGGTGGATTTTTACGTAATCCAAGAAAAAAAGGCAAGCGTGTTTTTGTAGACTTTTTAATTGATGAAGAAGTAGCAAGCAATACAAAAGCTGGAAAAGAAACAATTAAGCGGATCGTTGGTGGTGAAAAAATTGGAGTATCAACAGGTCTTACTATTTCCAAGGTTATTAATAAAACTGGATCTGATGATTTCGGCAAAAAATACCAGCGTATCGGAGGAACATTTAACTTTGATCACGTTGCAACTTTGTTAAATGAAAAGGCCGCAGGTGATCATGCCGGTACTGAGATGATCACTAATGATGAGGATGTTCTAATTTATAATTCAGAATGGAAAATGAACGAATTATCAACAGAAGATTTACATTCTGCAATACGCGAATTGTTACCAAAAAATTCAGATAATTCATTCTTATGGATAAAAGAAATATATCCATTAACACAAACGTTTGTCTATTCATCAGAAGAAGCGAACACAAAGAAATCATTTAAACAAGGGTTCGCAGTTGATGAAAACGACAAAGTAACTCTTGTTAATGACAAAATCGAGGTTATAGAAAACCCTGATAAATATATCACTAAAACAATCACAAACGAGGTAGACAACATGGACAAAAATAAACTTGTCTTAGCTATCATCGGCAACAGTGCGAATAAGTATACAGTTGCAGACAATGACCGTTTGGTTACCTTGTCTGATGATGAATTACTTAAAATCGTAAATACTGCTACTGATGTTGATAGCGCAAAAGAAATTTTAACGAATTCAGGTTTTGACTTTAAAGAGTACGAAGTATTTAAAGTCAACAAGGGTGAATTTAATGCTTATCTTGCAAAAAAAGAAGAAGCACAAAAAGAAACCATTGAATGTATTGTAAAAAATTCAGAATACACAGCTGAAATGCTTAAAGAAAAGTCTGATGCCGAATTAACAGTTATTAGTAACATGTTAACGCCTGAAAAAGTCGCTGCTCGTATCGGTGAGCAAGGTAATTTAAATAATAACTCGGCGGACGCCGCTGTTAACTATTCATAAGGTAAAATTATGTCTACTCAAGTTATTTCATTAGTCGGTGGTTCTGCTGGCGAGCCAATTGTAAGCGAGAGACTATCTGCCGCTGCTGGCATCTTAGCTGGTCATTTAGTTGCTGAAAGCGCTGGTCTTGTTGCTGTACATGGTACGGCAGCTACAAATGCACAACGATTATTCGCTTTGAAGAATATTTCAAATGCAGGTGATATAGACACAGCATATTTAGCTGGCGTTACAGTTAGTTATGGTGCTTATCATGCTGGGCAAGAGGTTAACGCTTTGCTTGCTGCTGGTGCTGTTGCTGTTGTAGATGGCGATGCGTTAGAAAGTGCTGGCGACGGTACTTTGCGCAAAGTTTCTGTTGCTGCAGCAACTGCAAATACTGCGCGTGATTCAATCGTAGCTTATGCAGTTGAATCTATTGATAACTCGGCTGGTGTAACAGTCGTTCGAATTAAAGCACGTGTTGCATAGGAGAATAAAAATGAAAACAAACAATTTAATAGGTGCTATGGGTGCTGGTCGTGCTGGTCTTGTTGCTAATATTGCGATGTCTAGCGAGGCATGGAAAGAATATGGTAATTTACATGAAGCTATTTTTGCTGAAAATGGCTTAAATAAATTCGTGCTAGTTGATGGTAACGACAAGATTGTCGCTCGTAATTCTAAAGTAGCTGAGTTAGTTAAAAATAATCTTTACACTAATGCTGGTTCAACTTTACGCCATGAAGATTTTTTAATCATTCAAGAGATGATCACAGAAGTTCGCCGCCGTAAGTTAAATGGTATTGAAGATCTAAAAGCTGCTGGTTTATCTTTTCCTGTTGCGTTAAGTGATCAAATTGTTGGTACTGAAAATATCAATGAGTTCGATGCTGCAAACCAAGAACAAAACCCGTCAAGCTTTGATAATAACGATACTGTTTTTGCTGAAACTTATGTTCCTAACCCTATCACTCACAAAAGTTTTGGCGTGCCATGGAGACAACAAGGTTTTGCATATAAAGCTAGTGCTGGTTTAAAAGAAACTATGCGCAAAGTTGCCGAGCGGCTAGAAGAAACTTTATTTAATGGTAATTCAGCTATTAAAGTTAGTTTTGGCGGAAGTATTCAGCCAATTTATGGTTATACCACTCATCCTAACCGTGGTACTGCTGTTATTAGCGACTGGTCAAATGTTGCTAACAATGATGCAATTGTAAATGAAGTTATTGCAAACATTGGTCAAATGTTCAGTAATCAGGGCGGCGTTGAAATGGATAGCGTTATTTTATACTATCCTAAAAACTTCAAAGTAGCTTTAGATCGCGATTACAAGTCAGGTTTTCCTTCTAAAACAGTTGCTGATCGAATTAAAGATATTCCTGAAATCAAAGATGTTAAATTCGGCGATAAATTAGCTGATAGTAATGTTGTCTATGTTGAAATGACTGATCGCACAGTTCAGTTAGCTATCGCATCTGACATCGTCACTGTTCCACATGTGAAAACTAACCCCATGGCTTCACAAGTTATGTCAACTTATGCCGCCATGGTTCAAGTGATCAAGGCTGATAGCAATGGTAATACTGGTATTTTACACGCTGCTGTTTAATTTCATGTTGGTGTGGCGTTGACATGCGTCGCATCTTTTTTATTTGGAGTAAGTAATGGCTAATGAAAAAACAGAAAAGTATGTTGTCATACAAACAAATACTTTAGATCACAAAGTTGGCGACGTGATCTCTTTAACTGAGTCAAAAGCTAAATTTCTTGTTGGTAAAGTTGAAAAGCAACCTAAACGACAAACGAAAGCGAAACAAGAATAATGGCAAGCCGCGTAACACCGACAGAAGTAAAACAAATTGTTGATACTGCGCTATTAGATCCAGTCGTTCAAATATGGATAGATAGCGCAAATACAATTTTGTTTAATAACTTACTTTGTTTAACAGTTGATGAAATTATTTTAAAGCAAATAGAATTATTTTTATCTGCTCACTTTATCGCTATGTTAGATGCTGAGTTGCGCGGCTTTGTTACTAAAGAAAAAGTTGATGTATTTGAAACGACATATTCAAACCCAATCAACTTAATTAATAGTATTGATAATACACCGTATGGCACAACAGCAAATATGTTATCAGGTGGTTGCCTTGCTAACACTAGCGACAAATTAGCTGACATTGAATTCTTTTAAGGATATTTATGTTTGACTATAAAGCTGCTGGAAAGTTAACAAAAAAAGTTATTGATAAATTTGGTAGCTCAATATCTATAGTAAAAAAAGGCTTAACTGGCGGTTACGATATAAATGGTGATGCTATAGCAGATCAACCAGACACAATAATCACCGGAAAAGCAACACCATTAGTTAGCTTTAAAAATAGAGAAATAGATGGCAAAAGCATAATAAAAGGCGATTCATATTTAATGTTTTATGGCAATGGAGAGCCTGAAGTTAACTCACAAGTAACAGTTAATAATAAAACATTTAGGATAGTTGGAATAGATGAATTGAATTCAAATGATGGGATCAACGTTTTTATAAAATTACAACTTAGAAAATAATAATGGCCAGTCAATTTAGAAAAATAGCATTGCGGCAACAAAAAAAATTATTACAAGTCGCAAAAGAAACTACAAGAACAATGGCAGATACGATCATAGAAATGTCGCCAGTTGATACTGGAAGGTTTAAAGAGAATTGGCACACAGAGATAAATAAAATTGATTTTGCTATTGATGATTTAAAGATACCGAAAGCATTTTTAAACAGCAAATTAGCGATGTTAAAAATAGGTGACAGTATTTTTTTTACAAATTCTCTTGATTACGCTAAAAAATTAGAATTTGGTTTTTCTAAAAAAGCACCGTTAGGGATGGTTAGAATTACCGTTGCTAATTATAACGAGATAGTAAATGCAGCAATTTTGAAAGTTAAGAGTAAAAAACGATGATTAGTAAATTTGATTTAGCAAAAGCATTACATGACAAAGCTAAATTAATATCAGATGTTAATAACTTAAAATTGGTCACAAATGGCGAGCAATATAGCGGTGGTGTTAACGAAATATTTATACAAGAATTTTTACTGTTTGGTAACGATGTGAGTATTGGTATAGCTGACAATTCAAGCGATATTAGCGTTGGCATTTATCAGCTAAATATAAATACACCAAAAGTAAAAACAAAATGGTCTGGTTTAAAATTTACGGATATTTTTACAAATGGATTTAGCAAAGGCTTAGAGCTTACTTTTAATAACCAAAAAGTAAGAATAAGAACTACATCATTAGAGACAATGATGGAAAACGAAACGCACTTTATTCAAATATTAAGTATTAGATTTAGTGTAATTAATTAATTTTTTGAGGATAATAAAATGCCAGTTCAAACAAGTGCGGGTACAACAATAGGTATAGGATCAGCCCCTGCAACATATGATTTATTAGGCTTCGGCGCGGTTACTTTTGATTTAATCGGGGAAGTAACAGACGCGGGAGAATATGGAAAAGTATATAATTTAGTAACATTAAATACACTAGCAAACCGTGGTACGCAAAAATTCAAAGGGTCTTATAACAACGGATCCATATCTCTACAATTAGCTTTATCTGTATTAGACGTTGGACAAATCGCAGCTTTAGCCGCGTCTAATGCTGATACTAGCTATTCTATCGCAGTGACAAAACAAGACGGTAAGATTGATTATTTTACCGCTAAAGTTATGTCGTTTACTACTAGCGTCGGAAGTGTTGACTCAATTGAAAGCGGAACAATTCAGTTGGAGCTAGATGGCGATATCGTCAAAGGTTAAATGATTTTCGGCTTATCTAGTGTTAGCACATGAAAAGCGGAAATCATCCACCGCCTGATAAGCCATTTAATGGATGTGTAATTGCAAGGTATGAAATTATGGCTAGTCTAAATAATTTTAATGTAGTAGAAAAAGCAAATCGTGGTGTTGTTGTTGAATTATTGGATCCGTACACTGGTGACGTAGTGACTGACGAGGGAGAAAAGGTTGCTGATAAAAAGAATATAAAAAATCTTTTTATTAAGCTTTTAGGCTCAGATTCAGACGTATATAGAAACGAAATTAAACGAAATTTCAATATTAATCAACGAAGTAAAGAAAAGAAAATTGATCTTGATAAAGCAACGATGAAAGGTATTGAATTATTAGCAAAATGTACTGTTGACTGCTATCTAATAGAAGATGATAAAGTTGTTGATTGTAATCAAAGCGAAATGATTAGAGTCTATCAAAAATATCCATGGATAAGAGAACAAGCCGAGTCATTTTTAGAAGATCGTTCAAATTTAATGAAAGGCTAAACAGTGATCTAATGCTTTTTGCGCGGCAATTGTCTTGGTTGAATGCCGCGCCAAAACAGCACGAAAAAGATAACGATCCAAAACAAAGGATTGAAACTCTTGGAAATAGCAAATTAAATTGCTTGCCTGATGCTGATAGATTTATTGTATGTTGTTTTATTGAATGTGGCGTATGCTTATCTGGTGGGATGGGAATATCTCCAATCACATGGACTGAATTAAACAACTATATTAAATGCTCAAAAACAAACATTAGTGGCTATGAAAGTGAGTTAATTATAAAAATGAGTAGAGAGTATTGTAATTTTTCACATAAAGCACAAAAGAAAAGCTGTTTAGCCCCATACTTAGAAAACTACGAAAGTGAAGACGAAATAGTAAAAAGAAGAAAGATCGTATCTGCACAATGGGATGGTTTTTCAAAAAATATAAACATAAAAGGTTAATTTAAAATGTCTGACATTGCCACCATTGGTTTTAAAGTTAATACTGTTGGGCTTGAAAAAGCAAACAAAGCACTTGATAAATTTTCAACAATTGGCGAAAAGTTAGAAAAATCTATTGGAACACTAACACTAAAATTAACTAATGATTTTAAAGCAATAAGTACAGCTGTAAATTCTGGAGCTGATTCTTTTCTTTTATTTGGCAACACAACAAAAGAAGTAAGGAAAACAATTTTTGCTTTTTTTGTTGAAATAAGAAAAGAGGTCGGTAAAACAAATAGCGGTATAAAGCATTTAACCTTAAATATGGCTGCTTTAGGTAAAAAAACAAAGGCATCTCAGTCGCACATTTTAGGATTATTATCAAAAGTAAATGAGTCTATAAAAAAATCAGAAGCATCATTCAAGAAATTAACAGCGTCAACTAAGTCACTATCTACTAGTTCAGCAAAATCAATAGATACCATGGGGAGTAGTTTTTCTTCTGCTGATAAACAATTAAACACAACACAGAAAAAAATGTTGATGTTGAATTCAGCAATGAAAGATTTTGGCACTCAATCATTAAAAACAGACAAAAAAGTGACACTAGCAGCTAGACACATGCACGGCGGACTGTCTTCAATACTACCTATGATCAAAGGCATTATCACAATGATGGGTATAATGGCTTTGTTGATGTTGCCTGCTAAAATTGTCGAATATGCTGATACATGGAAAGGATTATCTAGTCAAATACGGCAGGTTACAAAGTCAGAAGAAGACTTAATAACAACAAGAGAAAAAATATTATTATTATCTAGGGAAACCAGAACAAGCATAAAAGATACAACTAATTTATTTGCTGAACTTACTCGCGGAACGAAAGAGTTAAACATATCACAAGACAGGATCATCGGGGTTGTAAAAACATTAAATAACTTATTTGTTGCTGGCGGCAAACCAATATCAGAAGTAAGTGGCGCGATCAGACAATTAAATCAAGGTTTTGCTAGTGGTGTTTTACGCGGTGATGAGTTTAATTCAGTGGCTGAGGGCGCGCCGAAGGTTATGTCAGCGTTAACTGATAGCCTTAAAATTACCCGCGGGCAATTAAGAGAATTCGCTGCTACCGGTGGTATTACTGCTAAAATAATGATTGACGCTTTAGAGTCATATAAAGAAACTGCTCAGAAGTTAGCAGATCAAACAGAGAAAACTTTCGGTCAGTCAATGATCGCAGCACAAACAAATGTTATTGAATTTATCGGCAACTCAAAATCACTAACAGCTGTAATAGGCGTTCTTGGTTCAGCTATTGAGGGGTTTACTGAGATATTGAGCCCATTAGGTGATGCGTTAAAAGCAAGTGCAATTACTGTTAGTGTGTTGCTTGTTCCATCGATGATAAAATCTGCTACGGTCACGGCAACATTAATAGCAACAACATTGTTAGCAACTCCTGCTGTTACTGGTTTTTCTGCAGCAATGGGAATACAAGCAACATCTGCTAGTTTAGCAACGATAGCAACTAACGCACTAGGTGTTGCAACTAAGTTTTTATTGGGGCCGTGGGGTTTAATGATTGCAGCGTTAAGTGTTGCGATCCCTGTATTTTTATCTGCAAAAAATAAGACCGGTGATCTTGCTGATGAGACTGTAAAATTAAAATCAAAAGTAAACGACGTTACTAGTGTTTATGATAGATTTTTAAACAAACTATCTGAGATAGAGAAAAAATCACTTTCTGGATTTGATATAAATAGACTTCAAGAGGAATTCAATAAAGCAAAGGATCTAATTGATACTTATGAAAAAAGATTGATTAAATTACAAGGTGTTAACGCATCAGCTGGAAGACAAAGCTCATTAATACTAATGATAGATAAACTTAAAAATAGAATAAAATCAATAACAGACATATTGCCATCAGCAACAAAAGGTTATTTTAATATGTCGAAATCTGCAAAAAGCCTTATCGACAAATTAGATCCACTACAAGCAATAACAAATAAACTAAAAATAAATCAGTCACTTCTAAATGCAGAGTTTGAAAAGGGAAATATAAGCAAAAAAGAACAAAATAGATTATTAGATATATTACAAAATAAATATGACTCAATAGTAAATAAAGCTGATCCTGTTGTTGAGGCTTTTAATAAGCAAACATTAGCACTTGTTAACCAAAATTTACAATTAAAATTAACATCTAATGAATATGATGTTTTTATAGCAAAGCAAAGTGCAATAACAAATAAATTCACACCTGCAATGATCAGGGTAATAGAAGATTTAACAAAAGCAAACCAAAAGCTTGAAGATTCTAAAAATTCAAAAACAAAACCAATAAAATCAACAAAAATAAAAACATCTGGGATATTATCTAGTGATCAGTCGATGGCAACACTAACAAAGCAAGTCGAAAGTTTTGGCGGTGCTTGGTCAAGAACTGGTTCTATAGTTGTTGACGCGTTTGGCGACATATCAGACTCTATAAATGATTATGTAAACCAATTGAACGGGCTTAACTTATTACAAACAAAAATAGATAAAGAAAGATCTAAAAATGGTACGGATGAAATAAAGTTAAACAAATTACAACAAACATTAAACGAAAATAAGGTTATAGCAGAATTAAACGGTATGAAAGCAATATCGCAAGCTGGACAAAGTTTATTTAGTGAAAAGACAGCAGCAGCAAAAGCATTCGCAGCATTAACAAAAATAATTGCTATAGCTGAGATAGCATTATCATTTAAAAAAATAGCAGCTAAAACAACTGAAACATCCGTTGTTGTTGCAGAAAATGAAGTACAACAAGGCAGTAACGCATTAACAGCAATAACTAGTGCATTTTCTGCACCATTCCCTGTTAATTTTATTGCGGGTGCTTCTATGATAGCAATAATGGCGACATTGCTAGGAAGTGTCTTTAGCGGCGGAAATGTTAAAGATCCAACAGGGGGAAGACAAAAAAATCAAGGGACAGGTACTATTCTTGGAAGTTCAGACAAAGCTAACTCGATAAGCGAGTCACAATCAAGATTTGAGAATATAGCAGTAGATCAGCTGTCTGAATTAAGAGGGATACGAGACTCTATCGGCTCGCTATCGAGTGGTATTGAACAGTTAACAAAATCGTTCATAACAGGAAGTATAGGAGATTTTAAAGGCGTAACCGGAAGCACAGGAGGCTTTTTATTTGGGCTGTTTAGTAAAACTACAAAATCAGTAATCGACAACGGAATACAATTTGTCAGCCAAAGTTTAGGCTCAATAATTGACGGCGGTATAGTACAAGCACAAGCATTTTTTGATATCAAAACAAAGAAAAGTAGCTTATTTGGTATATTTAAATCTGAAAGCTTAAGCACAGAAACACAAGGCATTGATGGCGCGATAAAAAAACAAATGTCAGCAATATTTACAAGTATTGGTAATGCAGTTTTAAGATCTGCAAAATCACTAGGATTTGAAACTGTAAATGTTATTAAAACGTCATTTGTTGCTGGCGGATTTGGCGATCTGCCAGAAGGTATAGCAAAAAGATTCGGTTTAATGTTTGGACAAACAACAGAGACAGTAACATTAAAATTAGATGAAGCATTAAGCAGATTTAAGGTTAACATTGGCAAAGTAAGCTTAGAGGGTTTAAGCGGTGACGAAATACAAAAAGAGCTTGAGGCAATATTTAGCAAACAAGCTGATTTGATTGCTAAGTTTTTAGTGCCAAGTATTGAAAAGTATCAAAAGGTCGGAGAGGGTTTATTTGATACGTTAACCAGAGTTGCTTTAGAACAAGCAGTATTTAATGATCAGATAGATAAAATTGGCTTTAGCTTAAAAGCATTATCTAATTTAATGAAAATAGATGTTGCGCAATCAATTATTGATTTATCGGGCGGATTAGATAAGTTCACATCTTTAACAAATTCATTTTTTGAAAACTTTTTTTCGCAAGGTGATCAATTAACACAATTACAAACCTCATTAAATGGTGCGTTTACTTCTTTAGGTCTTTCTTTATCAGCAAGCAGAGATGATTTTAAAAACTTAGTGCAAGGTATAGATTTAAGTACAGAAAGCGGACAAAAACTATTTTCAGCATTGCTAGCACTTAATCCGGCATTAAATGAGTTTTTTAATAAAATAGAAGATATCGAGAAAAAAAGAACAGGATTAAATATTGAACTATTAAAATTACAAGGAAAAGCAGAAAAGGCGCTATACATTGAGAGACAGATACAACTTTCTGGGATGGATGATTCTTTAGTTGCATTACAAAAGCTAATATTTGCTGAACAAGACAGGATCGCATTATTAAAGCAACAACAGGATGCTGCAAGAAGTTCATTCAGTATGCTTGAAAAATCAATTAATTTAGAAAAACAAAGGGCGCAAGCGGTACTTGATGTTGCAAAAACAACTTTAAATACTGAACTGTCAAGAATTGATACTATTAAAAAACAGCTAAATAAAGAAAAACAACTAAGACAAGAAAGACTATCTAACGCTGAAAATGAATTAAATAAATCATTCAGTAAAGAAATACAGCGAATAAAAGATAAATCTAATATAGATATTCAATTAGTAAATAAACAGGCATCACTTGAAAAAACTATAATAAAATCAAATTCAGAATTAAGGATCACTAGCCTAGGTAAAGAAAAGCAAGTATTAAGCAAATTGTCTGACTCATTAAGGTCTCTTGCTGAGAATATAGGGAAAGCAATTGGTATTGGTGTTTCTACTATAGACCAGGCATTAAAGTCAGCACAGAGCGGTGACTTTTCAAAAGCAAAATCATTAAATTTAGATAAACTAACAAATTTAGATCCTGCTAAGTTTTCCAGTGCATCAGATCTTTTAGTGCAAAAAGCTATCAATGAAAATAAGCTGGCATCTATAAGTTTTCTTGCAAAAGCAAAATTAAGTGAAAATGAAAAGTTAATATTATCAATAAAATCACAATCAATAGTAATAAAAAATGTTTCAGAACAACAAATAAAAGCGATAGATAATAATTCACGAGAGCAAGTATTAAAAATACAAAAAATTGCAGACAGTAATGTTGCTATGTTAGAAAATCAGCTTAATAGCTTACTTAAAATTGACACTAGTATTTTAAGCGTTGCTGACGCAATTAGTGAGTTTAAAGTAGCATCACTTATGCTTGATGAATTAAATTATGACAAGCAATTAACAAAATTAGATTTAATGATAACAAGTGCTAATGATGTTTATTTACTTCAAGAAAATTCATTCAAAGCTGAGTCAAAACGGCTTGATAATATACTTTCAACCAACGAAGCATTGCTTAATGAAGCGTTAGGAATAAACACTAGTATTTTAAGTGTTGCTAATGCCATATCAGCATTATCAGATGCTATATTGTCTATAAATAATAATGACAAACCTAAAATGTTCATGCCAACACCTATATTCGGCTTTGGTGGTGACATTATACCACTCCCAATAGTTCCGCCTAAGATTGATGTTTCGTCACAACAGGCAACTAATGATGCAACATTAGAAGAAATAAAACTATTGCGCGAAGATAACGCAGCAATGCAGATCGAAATAGTTAAAAATACTAAATCAACTGCTATAATATTACAACGTTTTGAAATTGATGGATTAGACACAAGGCAAATACAATGAATGTTGTAAAACCGGCAACTATTACAGATTTAAATCTATTTTCATCAACTGTTCCAGAGCCAGATACTGGCGAAATTATTTGGGTTTCTGGAACTTACAACTTAGGTGATAGAAGAATAAAAACAAATACTCATAGAGTCTATGAGGTTACAGCGACACCAAGCACAACAGATGATCCTGAAATTGGAGTTAATGCAGTGCCGCCAACATGGGTTGATGTTTCTCCAACTAATAAATGGGCTATGTTTGATAATGTAAATAGCACTAGCACAAAAGAAATAACGCAATTAGTTATTGAAATAAAAGATGGCGTTGTAAATAACTCATTAGCTTTATTTAATATAACCGGAGCAACAAATATAAATGTTACTGTAACAGATCCGGTGGATGGAATTGTTTATACAAAAAATACATTATTACTGAATAACTCGCAGGTTTTAGACTGGTATTACTATTATTTTTCACCAATTATAACCAAGTCTGATTTTATAGCACTTGATCTCCCCGCTTATCCTTTAGCAACAATAAAAATAACAATCGACGGCCAAAACATATCGATAGGTAATTTCATTGTTGGAAATAAATTAAATATTGGTGTTGCAAAATATGGGACATCTGTACAGCTACTTACATTTAATAGAAAGGATGTGGATAGTTTTGGAAACACAGTTGTAAAAAAAGGCAGAACAAGCAAGCTTGTTTCATTCGATGTCGGTATTTTAAAAAATAATGTTAACTATGTTTTCGATACAATTTCAAGTATAACATCAGTACCTGCTGTTTGGGTTGGAGCAGGTGATACTAATGATCCAACAATAGTTTTCGGTTATTATAAAGACTATCAAAACAATATATCATCGCCAACGATCACAGACGCGACAATCACAATAGAAGGCTTAGTGTAATGGCAGCTCCAATTATACCGTTGTATACCGGAATAGTACCGCAAAGAACACAAACACAAACAGATTTTAGTAATAATGCTGATTCATGGCTACTTTATCAGTCACCACTTGCTGCAAATTATAATTCACTAGCATCATACATTGATGCCGTTGCGGCGACTGTAGATAGTAACGCAACAATCGCTAGTGCTGACGCTATTAGCGCAAGCAGCAGTAAAGTATCAGCACAAGCAGCAGCAAATTTTAAGGGCGAATGGTCAACGTTAACAGGCGCAATAACTGTTCCATCAAGCGTATTACATAACAATATTTACTGGTTGTTATTGAATGATCTCGCTGATGTAACAACAAGCGAGCCAGCAATTACGAACGATTGGGCAAAAATAAATTCTGTAAACATAGACAATGTCCGTATGTCGTTATTAGACAATCCATTAAC
>CAZVPC010000057.1:0-1457 GCA_964629005.1 uncultured Pseudoalteromonadaceae bacterium
CGGCTAATTAATCCTTTGAGTAATAAAGTGATATCGTTTTCTTCTTGGTAAGCTAATCCAATTTTACGTGTTAAATTAAGCCCTTTTATTTTACGAAAACTAACATCACTGTATTGTTCTAATTCACTATATAAAGGCAGTAATGCCAAACCAACCCCTGCACTAACTAAACCTAATGCATAATCGATAGTTTGTATTTTTGCGCGAACATCAATTTGAATTTGTGCAGAAGTTAATGCTTCAATAAATGGATGCCAGGCGCTACAAGGTGTGCGTTGAATAAAAGGTTGCTTGTGTAGGTCGGTTAATTCAATGACATCTTTTAGTGATAAAATATGATTGTGAGGCAGGGCAAGTACATATTCTTCTTGCCACATAGTAATAAAATTATCTTCTTTATTGCTCTCCTCGCTGGCAATGATCCGAGCGTCACAGTGTTCATCAGGTGAGACTAATGTTAATTCCATAGTCTCTAAAGAGGTAGTGAAATCTTTTAATAAAGCACTCATTCGTGCCACGCCAAGCCCTTTGGTTAGTCCTAATTTAACGGGTATTTTTTCATTTTGCTGAGTAAATAGTGATTTTATTGCATCGGCTTGACCTAATAATTTTTTAGCCAGCGGATAAAGTTGTTTGCCTGAATCTGAGGGGTAGACACCGCGAGGGTGGCGAATAAATAATTGTGTGGTTAATTCATCTTCTAGCAATTGTATTGATGATGAAAGCGAAGGCTGTGCGACAAAACATGCTTTTGCGGCACCGCTAATACTGCCGTGCTCAAAAATACTAACAAAATAATTTAATGCTCTTAAATCCATAAAACCCTCAGCAAAAAGAGTCGCTATACTACAATTTTATCAACTATTGCTAGCCAAGTATAGTATAAAGCTATACCTGGCCAAGGAAATTAATATTTTAACTTTGTTGGTTTTCGTTTTAGCATAGATAAATAACTAACATTCAGTAGCTAAACCTCAGGGGAAATTTATGTCTCGTACCACATTTAACTGGCAAGACCCACTTTCATTAGAGTCTTTATTAACCGAAGAAGAACGGATGATCCGCGATAGCGCTCATCAATATTGCCAAGATAAACTAATGCCACGTATTTTAATGGCAAACCGAGAAGAGCGTTTTGATCGTGAAATTATGCGTGAGTTAGGTGAGTTAGGCTTATTGGGTGCGACTATTCCTGAAAAATATGGCTGTGCTGGTGTTAACTATGTGGTTTATGGCTTGGTTGCTCGTGAGGTTGAGCGAGTTGATAGTGGTTACCGTAGTGCCATGAGTGTGCAATCATCATTAGTTATGCACCCTATTTATGCCTATGGCTCTGAAGAGCAAAAAATGAAGTATTTACCAAAACTTGCCACGGGTGAATTGGTGGGTTGTTTTGGTTTGACAGAGCCAAATTCAGGCTCAGATCCAGCAAGCATGGCAACTAAGGCAGTAAAAGT
>CAZVPC010000057.1:1557-6630 GCA_964629005.1 uncultured Pseudoalteromonadaceae bacterium
GCAGCAGAATTTTGCTGGCATGCGGCGCGTCAATATACACTTGATCGTGAGCAATTTGGTCGTCCGTTAGCCGCAACGCAATTAATTCAAAAGAAGCTAGCCGATATGCAAACTGAAATCACCACGGGTTTGTTTGCGTGCTTGCAAGCAGGGCGCTTGATGGATGATGGTAAAATAGCCGTTGAAGCGATTTCATTAATTAAACGTAATTCGTGTGGAAAAGCGCTTGATATTGCCCGTATGGCGCGTGACATGCACGGCGGTAATGGTATTAGCGACGAATTCCATGTGATTCGTCATGTAATGAACCTTGAAGCGGTGAATACCTATGAAGGTACCCATGATGTACATGCACTTATTTTGGGACGAGCGCAAACGGGTATTCAAGCATTTTACTAATATCAAAAACGTTTTTGTAGGTCGCCGCTTGCCGCGACAAGAATATTAACGTCACCCTGAACTTGTTTCAGGGTCTCTAAAACTATAATCATGTGGAGTACACATGCTCGATCGCAACACCTTAGTAAAAGAAAACTTTAAAAAAAATGTTCTAACTCAAAACTTTCCACACAGCGATTGTTTATTAACACCGCAACAAGCTGGCTTGAGTGAAAGTGAGGTAATCGATTTATTTGAAACCCAAGTAATGAGTCGTGTGCTAGATTTGCAATCACGGCAGATGCAGAAAAAAGGGCAGAGTTTCTATACTATTGGTAGTTCTGGGCATGAAGGTAATGCTGCTTACGCCAAAGCATTTCGTCCAACCGATATGGCATTTTTGCATTACCGTAGTGGCGCTTTTGCTATCGCCCGTGGTAAACAAGTACCGGGTGAAACCACCTTGTATGATATGTTGTTATCGTTTTCGGCTTCAAAAGAAGATCCTATTTCTGGTGGTCGCCATAAGGTTTTAGGCTCTAAATCGTTATTTATTCCACCACAAACCAGTACCATTGCTTCGCATTTACCGAAAGCGGTTGGTGCTGCTTATAGTGTGCCATTAATCAAACGTCTAAATAGCAAGCGTCTTAATGTTGAAGGGGAAATGCCTGATGACAGTATTGTTATTTGTAATTTTGGCGATGCTTCATCAAATCACTCAACCGCACAAGGCGCAATAAATGCGGCAGCATGGGCTGCGTATCAATCGATGCCATTGCCAATAGTGTTTGTTTGTGAAGATAACGGTATTGGTATTTCTACTTCAACGCCACAAGGTTGGGTGGCGGCAAATTATAAAAATAGAGCAGGACTTGAATATTTATATTGTGATGGCTTAAATATTCTCGATACTTATAAAACCGCAAAACGTGCTGAATTTATTGCTCGCACTCTGAAAAAACCGGTATTTTTACATGTGAGAACAGTGCGTTTATTAGGTCATGCGGGTTCTGATGCTGAGTTTGTTTATCGCGAATTAGCTGATATTGAAGCCACCGAAAAACAAGATCCGTTATTACATACCGCTAGAATACTTGTTGAAAATAATATTTTATCAGTGCAGCAAACTGTTGATATTTACCTTGGTTTAGAGCAACGTATCGCTGCTATAGGCGAACAAGCAGCGAGTCGTCCACGGCTAACTAGCGCCAGTGAAGTAAAACAAAGTCTTTTGCCACAGCAAGTTAACAATACGGTTATTACGCCACAAACAACCGAGCAACGCAGCCAGTTATTCAAACATGAAAAACATAACTTAGCGAAAAAACAACATTTAGCTAAATTGATCAATTGGACCTTACTCGATTTAATGGCGCAGCAACCCAATATTGTGTTGTGTGGTGAAGACATTGGCAAAAAAGGCGGTGTATATAACGTTACTACTAAGCTCAACGAACGCTTTGGTAGTAACCGTGTTATTAATACCCTGCTAGATGAACAATCAATTTTAGGTCTTGCCATAGGCATGGCGCATAATGGCATTTTACCCATTCCTGAAATTCAGTTTTTAGCTTATGTACACAATGCTGAAGATCAAATACGTGGTGAAGCGGCAACCTTGCCCTTTTTCTCTAATGGTCAATACACTAATGGTATGGTTATTCGTATTGCGGGTTTAGCGTATCAAAAAGGCTTTGGTGGTCATTTTCATAATGATAATTCGTTTGCGGTATTTCGTGATATTCCCGGTGTGATCATCGCTTGTCCGTCAAATGGTGCTGATGCGGTTGATATGCTACGTACTTGTGTAAAACTAGCGCAAGAGCAGCAACGCTTAGTGATATTTTTAGAGCCGATTGCTTTATACATGACGCGTGATTTATTGGAAAAAGGGGATGATTTATGGGCGTTCGATTATTTGCCGCCAGCACAAACCAATGTCCCGTTAAAATTAGGTTCGATTAGCAGTGTTTATGAAGGTGATTTTGACGCGAAAGATGTGTGTATCATTACTTACGGCAATGGTTATTACTTGTCGCGTCAGGCACAGCTAAAATTAAAAGCTGATAATATTAACGTTAAAATCGTCGATTTACGCTGGTTAGCGCCACTCGATACTAATGAGATCACTAAAGCGATCAGTGGTTTTTATAAAGTATTAATTGTTGACGAATGTCGTCAAACAGCGTCGATCAGTGAAGCAATTGTGACCATTGTTACTGAAAATTGCCAAAATAATAATTTAACATTGCCACAAATCAATCGTATTACTGCGGAAGATTGTTTTATTCCTTTAGGTAGTGCCGCAACCACAGTTTTACCTTCTAGTGATGAAATTGTACAAATGGTAACTGCGATGACTACAGATAAAAAAGTAACTAGCTTGTATGAGAGAGATTAACGGATGACCCAGCAATTAACGAATCAAAATGTAAATAAAGTCAAACAACGCGTGGTGGTTATTTGTCCGGGGCGTGGTACTTATAATAAAGACGAGTTAGGCTATTTTCATCGTTTTCATCAAGACAAGCTTAATATTTTATCGGTGATCGATAGCCACCGCAGCGAACAAGGGCAAGTGTTGGTAAGTGAGTTAGATCAAATGCCTGCTTACAACATGCGTTTACATACTTCTGGTGAAAACGCCTCGTCGTTGATTTATGCCTGTTCATTAGGCGACTTTCAAGCGATTGATCGAGATGAATACGAAATTGTTGCTGTTACCGGTAATTCTATGGGTTGGTATATCGCACTTGCAGTAGCGGGTGCATTAGATGAACAAGGCTCAATTGAACTGATCAATACCATGGGTTCAATGATGAAAAAAGGTGTTATCGGTGGGCAAGTAATCTATCCCATTGTAGATGACAACTGGTGTGAAGACAGTACTAAAATAACGCATGTAGCTGAAGTAATGGCTGACATTAACCAGTTAGCCGACTGCGAAGTGTATACCTCAATTAAACTGGGTGGTTTTATTGTGATTGGCGGTAATAACTCGGGGTTAAAACAAGCTGAACAACGTCTTGAAAATATTGATGATAGATATCCAATGAAGCTATTTAATCATGCCGCTTTTCATACCCCGTTATTAACACAAACCTCAAAGCAAGCGCAGCAATTGTTAAGTGAACATTTGTTTAATAAACCGAAAATCCCGTTAATTGACGGTCAAGGTAAAATTTGGCAACCATACAGTACTGATACTGCTACGTTATACGATTATACCCTAGGAAAGCAAGTTACTGATTATTATGATTTTACTAAAGCAATAGAAGTGGCGGTAAAAGAGTTTGCGCCAGATAAACTAATTATTTTAGGTCCGGGAACTACTTTAGGTGGTGCTACAGGGCAAAGTTTGATCAAACATAATTGGCAAAATATGGCGTCAAAACAAGATTTTATTAGTCGTCAAAAAGCTGATCCATTTATATTGGCGATGGGTATGATAGAACAAAGGATTTTGGTGGTTTAATAAGTAAAGTTGTAACTCGTAGAATTATTTGAAGAAAGTTGATCTAGCGTCGTTAATTATTTTTTAGCAATTTTTATTCAAAAATTTCAACATGTGCCTATACTTACATTTGTAGCAATATTACCAATTATGATGATTGGTAAAGACTTAGCCAACAAAAAGAATAGGAGTTGCCATGAAAGTATGCTTTCAGGTTCATGTGAGTGGAACCGTGCAAGGGGTTTTTTTTAGAGCATCGACACAACAACAGGCTATTGAATTAGGTATCAGTGGTTATGCTAGAAATTTAGCGGATGGTGATGTTGAACTGATGATCTGTGGAGAACAAGGTAATGTTGAGATGATGCTTACTTGGTTAAAACATGGGCCAGAAAATGCGGAAGTACAGTCACTTCAACAAAAACAAGTACAATTACAAGAATTTAATCATTTCTCAATTGGGTAACTTTTGAAATTTATAGCAGTAGATGAGCAGAAAAATTTATATTTCGATGACATTGAAATACCTCAAATTAAAGCCAATGAGTGTTTAATTAAAGTAAAAGCCATTGGAGTGAACCGCGCAGATATTTTACAAAGGCAAGGTAAATACCCTGCACCTGTAGGTGAGTCAACTATCTTAGGATTAGAAATTAGTGGTGAGATTGTTCAATGTGGTGAGCAAGTGACGACATGGTGTATTGACGATAAAATTTTTGGTTTAGTGGCGGGTGGCGCTTATGCTCAATATGTTGCTATTAATGTTGAGCATTTAATGCGACTTCCCGACAATTTTTCGTTTGTTCAAGGTGCAGCAACCGCAGAAACTTTTTTAACTGCTTATCAAAGTTTATTTACTCTTGCCGAACTTAAACCGTATCAATCAGTATTAGTTCATGCTGGGGCGAGTGGTGTTGGTAGTGCTGCAATTCAATTAGCTAAAGCTTGCCACTGTTACGTGGTAACAACGGTTGGCTCGCCAGAAAAAGTTCAAGCTTGCTATGATTTAGGTGTAGATGAAGTGATAAATTATCGTGAAATTGATTTTGTTGATTGGTCAAAATCTCATCAACCAAAAGGATTTGATGTTATTGTTGATGTAGTTGCCGGTGAGTATTTAAATAAAAACATTAAAGTTGCTGCCTTAGATGGAAAAATTATTATTTTATCAATGTTAGCGGGACGATTCAGTGAAGCGGTTGATATTGCTAAATTATTAATAAAACGACTGACGATCA
>CAZVPC010000057.1:6730-10497 GCA_964629005.1 uncultured Pseudoalteromonadaceae bacterium
CGATTCAGTGAAGCGGTTGATATTGCTAAATTATTAATAAAACGACTGACGATCATTGCATCAACGTTAAGAAATCGCAGCGATCATTATAAAACTCAGTTGATCAATGATTTTTTGCATGATTTTTATGAGCAATTTGTTGATGGCGGTATTGCTCCTTTAATCGATCAATGTTTTGCTTGGTATCATGTGGAAAATGCCCATCAACGTATGCAACATAATGAAAATATAGGGAAAATAATTTTAACCCTTGATTAACTTTAACTGAACTACATACCGTATAAAGACGGTAGATTATTTTGTGGACTGAAAGTGCTAGGGTGATCACTTTACTTTCATCATTTCATATCACAGTTATCATATCACCCTAGTTCCTACGCTCTGCGTGGGAATTTGTAACCTATTCGTTACCACGCGGAGCGAGGGAACGAGTTAAAGGCAACGGCTAGCTAAAGCTACTCAGCTAAAGATAAGGGTTTTAACCTTGCGCACGGACTAATAAAATCAATTAAGACCAATACCTTTGAGGATCACTTGACATAAAAAATCGCCAGCATCGGTAAAGTCTTGATCGGTCAATTTTTTTTTATTTAGTACTAATTGGATCTGGGTTGAAAAGTCGGCATAGGTTTGTGTTGATGCCCAGATCATAAAAAACAAATGGTAGGGATCAACCACATCTATTTTTCCTTCATTGATCCAGCAATTAATTAAATCAACATCCGCTTGTAGTTTTTCATTAAGGTTATTTTTTAAATAATCGCCAATATGCGGAGCGCCATTAATTATTTCGTTAGCGAATACTTTTGAACCATTTGGGTGAGTTTGAGATATTTTAATTTTACCACGAATGTAGTGCTGTATTTTTTCTGCCGGCGTATTTCCCGCTTGATTATGTAAACTAAGTTGATCTAACCAAAGGGTTAAAATATTTTTTAAAACTGCCTGATAAAGTCTATGCTTAGTTGGAAAGTAATATAGTAAATTTTGCTTTGATAAACCACTATGCTTTGCTATTTTCTCAACGGTTGCGCCGGTATAACCAAAGGAAGCAAAAATAAACTCGGCACTAGCTAATATTTTACTTTCATGGGCTATCCTGATCCGCGACTTGCGTCGAGGTTTTTCTTCAATGGTTGGATTTTCGAGCAAGTGTTTGAGCCTTTTGTCTACAGGTTAATAAAATACTTTAACTAGATTAAGATATTTTCCTTTATCTGAATAACAGTGTAAACGATTTTATCGTAATTAACTTTATGAACGTTTACTCAGGCATCGATTTTTTGAGTATTAAAACAAAGCTTTTCTTTTAGAATTTATTAGATATAATTAAATTGACCGTTTGGTCAGGTAATGTTTATTAAAGAAAAATTAGGGTAGCAATAACAATGTCAGCCAATTCAGATAAAAGTAACGAGATAAACTGGCAAACGCTTAACGAGAAAGCTCAACAAGTTTGCGACAATGCTTATGCTCCATATAGTCAGTTTAAGGTGGGCGCGGCATTGATTTCTGACGATGGTCGATTATTTACGGGTTGTAATGTTGAGAATGCTTCGTATGGTTTAACTATTTGCGCTGAACGTAATTGTATCGCTAGTGCTGTGGCGCACGGTGTAAGTAAAGTAAAAGCATTAGTTGTGTTTACACCACAAGAGAAATTAACCACACCATGTGGTGCTTGTCGTCAGGTTATGGCTGAATTTATGGCTGCTGATGCCATTGTTAGTTTAGTCAATCATTTAGGTGATAATAAGCAATGGCGGGTAAGCGATTTGTTACCGGCAGCTTTTACACCAGATTCTTTGTCTGATACTGCTCATAAGCAGTCAACAGATCTTTCACAAAAAAAATAATAACAAGGCTAAGTTTTTATTATGTATATCCCTCAAGATATTATTCGCAGCAAACGAAATAAGCAAATACTGACACAAACGCAAATTAATAATTTTGTTGCAGGTTTAGTTAGTGGTCAATTTACTGATGCCCAAGTGGGTGCGATGGCAATGGCTATTTTTCAAAATGGTATGGAAAACCAAGAAAAAGTTGCTTTTACATTAGCTATGATGAATTCTGGTACCGTGCTTAATTGGCAGGGCTTTATTGATGGCCCTATTGTTGATAAACATTCTACCGGAGGGGTTGGCGATAAAGTAAGTTTGATGTTAGCGCCGATTGTTGCCGCTTGCGGTGCTTTTGTTCCGATGATTTCTGGTCGCGGTTTAGGACATACTGGCGGAACTTCTGATAAATTAGAATCGATCCCTGGCTTTAATATTCATCCCTCGCTTGATCATTTTAAAAAGACCGTAAAAAAAATAGGTACGGCAATTATTTCACAAACTGATGATTTAGCTCCGGCTGATAAACGCTTGTATTCTATTAGAGATGTAACTAGTACGGTTGAGTCTATTCCTTTGATCACTGCTTCTATTTTGTCAAAAAAATTAGCAACCGGATTAGACTCTTTGGTTATGGATGTAAAAATTGGTAATGGTGCAATGATGGCTTCTTTAACTGATGCTAAAGCACTTGCACAAAGCATTGTTGATGTGGCTAACGGTGCAGGAGTCACTACTAGCGCTTTAATTACAGATATGAATCAAGTGCTTGGTAAAACAGCCGGTAATGCCATAGAAATTGTGGAAACGGTTGATTATTTAACGGGCACATGTCGTGAACCAAGACTTCACCAAGTTACCATGGCTTTGGCTGCGCAAATGTTAGTTTCGTCAAAAGTAGCTAAAGATCAACAGCAAGGTCGTGAAATGGCACAAGTCGCTTTAGATACGGGCAAAGCAGCCGAAATATTTGAACAAATGATTGCCGCGTTAGGTGGCAGTGCTAACTTTTTAAGTGATTATGAACAACAGTTAACCGTTGCTAATGTGGTGAAGGATGTTTGTGCAACAAGATCGGGCTTTATTACTCAAATGCAAACCCGCGATATTGGTATGGCGGTTGTTTCGTTAGGTGGAGGACGTTTAGATCACCAACAACCTGTGGATCACAGTGTTGGATTTAGCGATATTTTACCTAAAGGAACTCAAGTGGCAACAGGGGATGTTATTGCTAAAGTCCATGCAAAAAATGAGAATAATGCGCTACGTGCCGTAGAACAATATCTCGCTGCTGTGGAAATTTCTGAAGAAATAGTGGCAACAGAACCGGTGATTTACAACTTGATTTGTTAATAATAATTGAAGTATATAACCAAACAATATATAAAATTAGCATTATTTTTTCAGTATGTTAGTTATTTTAGTTCAAATTAATGACAAAAAAACATTGCAAAAATTAAAACTCTTGGCTATTTGTTAAGGAGTGTTTAAATAACACGCCAAAGCAAACAGGAGAGTATATTAATGATGAAAAGGCAAAAACGTGATCGCCAAAGCAGAGCATTTTCACGGGGTTATCAAGCTGGTATAGCAGGACGTTCAAAAGAAGTTTGTCCATATCAAAATACAGAAATAAAATCAGAATGGTTAGGTGGTTGGCGCGAAGCCATTACTGACCGACAACAAGGTCTTTTTAAATAGTTACAACAGAGCCTAATTTTTAGGTGTTAATATAAATCTAGATAAGTAACTCATGTTGAAATAAAATTATCAATCGTAAAAAAAGCCCAGTAATTTGTTGTACTGGGCTTTGTTGTTTATACTCATGTTACTTAATTTGAATTTTACTTGGATCTAGGTTGAATTAAAATTTTGAGGTGTCAGCGAACAATCCTACTTTTAAATCTTTAGCAACATAAATTTCAC
>CAZVPC010000057.1:10597-15135 GCA_964629005.1 uncultured Pseudoalteromonadaceae bacterium
TTTGAGGTGTCAGCGAACAATCCTACTTTTAAATCTTTAGCAACATAAATTTCACGCCCATCAACAGATACTGAACCATCAGCGAGTCCCATATATAATTTCCGTTTAATGACGCGCTTTAAATCAATTTTAAACGTAACTTTTTTTGCACTAGGTAGAATTTGTCCGGTAAACTTTACTTCGCCAACGCCTAATGCACGACCACGACCTGGTCCACCTGTCCAAGCTAAGAAAAACCCAACGAGTTGCCACATTGCGTCTAAGCCCAGACAGCCAGGCATTACCGGATCACCTTTAAAGTGACAATCAAAAAACCAGAGATCGGGAGAAATATCTAATTCAGCAATAATTTGGCCTTTGCCATATTCGCCGCCATCGTCATTAATGGTAATAATTCGATCCATCATTAACATGTTATCAGCAGGCAGTTGGCTATTACCCGGACCGAACATTTCGCCCGTACCTGCTTTAACTAAATCTTCTTTGCTATAAGAATTTTGTGGTTCCATCATTTTTTATAACTATATTTAAAATTTTGAAGCGTTACTTTAGCGAACACTTGTACACTAAACAACTCGGAGCAGTTAAAAAAACAGAAATTTAAGTAAAAAAATAGGTTTGATTGTAAATTTTATTCTACAAACTGCTATAGTTACAGACCATTACGTGCTGAGTCTAAGTTAACCAGTTTTTGAGCTTAAAATAAGATGAATAAAGAAGAAAAACCAAAAACAATAAAAGCTAAAGCGTTTACAAATGCTGAAAAACAGCAACGTTATCGGCAAAAACAAAAAGCACATGGCAAAAAAGAATTGCGTGGTTATTTGTCTCAGGAAGCGCTTGCCTGTTATGAATTGATCCAAAGTCAAACGCATTGGTCTGACAGTGTTATTTTGAGTAATGCGGTTCGTTTAACTTACGCGGCTTATAAAAATGGTCAAATTGGCTTATTAAATAATTGGTTGAATGAACATCAATTATAGTCAGTGATCAGGCAATTTATTATCTGCATGTTTATTGTCCAAATAGTCAAATTTAACGGTATTTTTATTATTTTCAGTAAAAATTCGCTATACTCTATATCCTCAATAAGAAAAAATTCGTAGATTTAAAAATTAAATCACTAGGGCAAATCTGTTGATAAATATTTTGTTAGTTGATGATCATGAATTGGTTCGTACTGGTATACGTAAAATACTCGATGATGTTAAAGGTTTTAAAGTTGTAGGAGAAACTGAAACAGGTGAGGATGCGGTTAAGTTTTGTCGAAAATCTGAGCCAGATGTTGTGCTTATGGATGTAAATATGCCCGGTATTGGCGGGCTTGAAGCAACTAAAAAAATACTGCGTTATGCGCCTGATGTTAAAGTTATTGTTTTAACTGTTCATAACGAAGATCCTTTTCCAACAAAAGTAATGCAAATTGGGGCTGCGGGTTATTTAACCAAAGGAGCGGGCCCTGACGAAATGATCAACGCTATTCGTGCGGTAAACAGTGGTCAGCGTTACATTACTCCTGAAATTGCGCAACAAATAGCCTTGAGCCAGTTTAAATCAGCAGAGGAAAGCCCTTTTAATAGCCTTTCTGAACGAGAATTGCAAATAATGTTGATGATCACGCGTGGTGATAAAGTCACTGATATTTCTAAACAGTTGGTGTTAAGCACAAAAACGATTAATAGTTATCGTTATCGAATGTTTGAAAAACTCAATGTTGGTAATGATGTTGAATTAACTCATTTAGCCATTCGATATGGTATGCTTAACACTGAAAAAATGTAGTTTTGTCTTTGTTAAATCCTGATGATGCTACCATTAAAACTAGCCAAAATGCAGCTCAGCAAGCGATAGAATTATTTGATCATAAAGCTTTTTTAGCGTCAGTAAGTGAACAGGCTGGCATTTACCGTATGTATAATGGTGAACAAACAATCATTTATGTTGGTAAAGCAAAAAATTTAAAAAAACGTTTAAGTAGTTATTTTCGTAAAGACGTTGGTAGTATTAAAACCAAAGCGTTGGTTAAACAAATTTGTGCTATTGACGTTACCCTCACACATACAGAAAGTGAGGCACTAATTCTTGAAAACAATTTCATAAAAAAATATCAACCGAAGTATAATATTTTACTTCGAGATGATAAATCTTATCCTTATTTATTGATCACTACTCATAAACATCCAAAATTAGGCTTACATCGAGGAGGAAAAAGGATCAAAGGTGATTATTTTGGCCCTTATCCAACGGTTGGTGCCGTGTGGGAAAGTTTACGCTTGATGCAGAAAATTTTCCCTTTAAGACAGTGTGATGATAGTTATTATCGTGCTAGAAGCCGACCTTGCTTACAATATCAGCTTGGACGTTGTTCTGCGCCATGTGTTGAAAAAATTTCCCAACATGATTATGGGCAACAAGTAAAATTAGCGAAACTTTTTTTAAAAGGTAAAAGTTCGGTAGTTATTGAGCAGTTAATTAACCAAATGGAACAGGCGAGTCAATTATTACAGTTTGAATCGGCAGCAAAATATCGTGATCAAATCACTACGTTGCGGAAAGTTCAGCAGCAACAGTATGTAACGGGTTTAGCCTCAGAGCTTGATGTTGTTGGCTTATTTCGTTTGAAGTCTCAAGTTGCGTTACATTTGCTTTTTATTCGTGATCATAAAATTTTAGGTAGTAAAAGCTATTTTCCAGCTGTACCAGCAGAAAGTAGTGATGGTGATATTATACGTGCCTTTATTAGTCAACATTATTTGGGTGAAGAGGTGCATCAGAATAATACACCCAAAGAAATTGTGATTGCACAATCGATAGAATTTCAAACTGATATAGAAAAATTATTGACGAAACAGGCTGGTTTTGAGGTTAAAATTTCAAGTAAAGTAAAAACTGAACGCGCTAAATATATCCAACTGGCTCAAATTAATGCCGAAAATGCTTTGGTTAGCCGAAATAGCCATAAAGAATCGATGTTGGCACGATTTACTGCTTTAAATGATGTGTTCGAGCTGACTCAGGGAATTCATCGGATTGAATGTTTTGATATTAGTCATACGATGGGACAACAAACGGTTGCTGCTAATGTAGTCTTTAATCAAGAAGGGCCATTAAAAAGTGATTATCGTCGTTATAATGTTCACGGTATTACGCCCGGTGATGATTATGCTGCAATGGATTTTGCCTTAAATAAACGCTATGGCAAAGTAACGGCTGATGCGGTAATGCCAGATATTGTTTTTATTGATGGTGGTAAAGGACAACTTGGACGAGCAGAAGCTTTTTTTGCTCAATTAGAGCAAGTTAAAACGCCATTATTAATTGGTGTTGCTAAAGGAGAAGGGCGAAAACCAGGGTTAGAAACCTTGGTTGTTGCAGGAAGTCACCAATTGATTTCATTACCAAGTAGTTCGCCAGCCCTACATTTAATCCAGCATATTCGTGATGAATCCCATCGTTTTGCAATCACTGGACATCGAGCTAAACGTCAAAAGCAGAGTAAAAAATCAATTTTGGAAACAATTGTGGGTATTGGCAGTAAAAAACGACAAGCTTTATTAAAATATTTGGGTGGTTTACAAGAGGTTACGCAAGCTGATATCGACTCTTTAGCTAAAGTTCCGGGGATCGGATCTGCTTTAGCAAAAATAATTTATGATGCTTTACATGACAAGTGATCATTAATCTGTGTAAAATAACGGAAAAATGCTTGTTGTGAAAAGCTATGTGGACTCTGCCTAATCAAATAACTTTATTTCGGATCATTTTGATCCCTGTTTTTCTTCTTATTTTCTACTTACCTCTTTCATGGAGTCATTTTGGTGCTTTTGCCATTTTTTGGCTTGCCGCGGTTAGTGATATTTTAGACGGCTATTTAGCGAGAAAACTCAACCAATCGACCCCTTTTGGCGCACTGATTGATCCTGTAGCGGATAAGTTAATGGTAGTATGTGGCTTGGTGATCGTAGCGCAAGACTATCAAGTATGGTGGATAACAATCCCCGCGTTATTTATGATCGCTCGTGAAATAATTATTAGCGCCCTTCGAGAATTTATGTCTTCGCGAGGAAAACGAGATCAAGTTGCTGTGTCTGAGATGGGAAAATATAAAACGGCAGCACAAATGTTAGCGATCATGGGATTAATTTGGCAGCCTAATTATGATATCCCGCTGATTTTATTTGAGCTTCCTTATCAAATATTAATGTTTGCAGCTTATGCTTTTTACGTTATTGCAACCGTATTAACCGTTTGGTCGATGATCGCGTATATAAAAGCAGCATGGCATGAACTTTTAACGCACTAACTTTTGAGTGTTAAATCACCAATCAATGTTTTGATTAGCTAAAAAAACAGCATATTAGACGCTTTTTAAGCAGTCGAAATAAAAATTTAATTTAAAGTGTTGACTACAATCTTATACGATGTAGAATGCGTTTCCGTTGACATAGGACGTCAGCGGTTAGTGTTAGCTGGTAGAGCATTACGTTAGCCGCATCAAATAAGTTTGTTACTTAATATGGAAGTGTAAAAGCAAAAAT
>CAZVPC010000058.1:0-14962 GCA_964629005.1 uncultured Pseudoalteromonadaceae bacterium
TAGGTGAATCAAGGAGCTGCGCTATTATCCGTGTCTCGATTGCGGATTCTAGGATAATCCTATGACAGGATAATTATTTTGCTAAACAACAGCAATGACTTTAATACATACCATTTAATTGTGAGAAAAGATGAAAAAAATTCTTACCAACACCACGATCATTTTAAGCTTAATATTTACCACATTAACAACTCAAGCTGAACAAATTTCTATTGATCGAATTTATAGTTCGCCATCACTCAATGGGCAAACCCCCAAAGCCCTGAAATTTTCTCCAGACGGTCAACGAGTCACCTACTTACAAGCTAAAACTGACGATTTACATCGCTATGATTTATGGGAATATAACCTTGCTAGTCAAAAAAACAAACTGCTTGTTGACTCTAATGAGCTGTTTAGCGGGCAAGAAATATTATCCGATGAAGAAAAATCTCGCCGTGAACGTCAACGAGTGTATGGCTCGGGTATCATGAAATATTTTTTCTCAAACGATGGTACGGCATTATTATTCCCATTAAATGGTGATATTTACTATTACAATTTGACCACTAAAACGGCTAAACGGTTAACTAATACCAAAGCCTTTGAAACCGATGTAAAATTTTCACCTAAAGGTCATTATGTTTCTTTTATTCGCGCGCAAAATATCTACGTACTAAATATAAAATCGGGAAAAGAAAAACGACTGACCAAAGACGGCAAAGGTACAATTAAAAATGGGATGGCGGAATTTGTCGCACAAGAAGAAATGGATCGGATGACGGGTTACTGGTGGTCACCCAATGAAAAATATATCGCTTTTTTAAAGGTAGACGAGTCGCCAGTCAACACGATAATTCGTAATGAAATTTATGCTGAAAGTATAAAGCTAATCAAACAACGTTATCCAACAACAGGCACTAACAATGTAACGGTCAAACTTGCTGTTGTTGATATCAGAGGGAAAAACACCACTTTTGTTAACTTAGGCAAAAACACTAATATCTACATTCCCCGAGTTAAGTGGCTGCCTGACAGCATACATCTTTCATATCAATGGCAATCTCGTGATCAAAAAACATTACAACTTAAGGTTTATAATACTAGAACCGAGCGCCAAAAAACCTTGCTCACCGAGACATCAGATCATTGGCTCAACTTAAATAACGATCTTACCTTTTTAAAACACGATAATTCTTTTATTTGGGCATCTGAACGCGATGGTTATAAACACTTATATCATTTTAACGCGAAAGGTAAATTAATTGCACAATTAACAAAAGGCAATTGGGTAGTCGATAATTTACTCAGTGTTGATGAAAAAAATGGTTGGCTTTATTTTACTGGACGAGCTGATACACCGTTAGAGCGCCACCTATATAAAATCCCTCTTGATGGTAAATCCCCTGAACATACGGTAAGAATCAGCAAACGCAATGGTTTTCATCACATCGTCTTTGCAAATAACTTAAGCACTTACCTTGATACCTTTTCAAATATAGAAACACCACCTCAAGTGAGCTTACATAAAACTAATGGCGAACAAATAACTTGGTTGAGTGAAAATAAAATCACCGCCAACCACCCCGCCTCGCCTTATATCAATGAAATGATATTGCCAACATTTGGCACCCTAAAATCTGACGATGATCAAGCGACACTATATTACAAACTCTACCAACCTAAAAATTTAATTCCAGGTAAAAAATATCCAGTTATCGTTAAAGTTTATGGTGGGCCTCATGCCCAAACAGTAACCAATAGCTGGCAAGGTCTTGATATGACTCAATACATGGTGCAACAAGGCTATGTCGTTTTTCAACTAGACAATCGCGGTTCAAACTATCGAGGCACCGCATTTGAATTTCCGATTTATAAGCACTTAGGTCAAGTTGAGATTGACGACCAAATTACCGGTGTAAAATTTTTACAATCGCTTAATTTTGTTGATAAACAACATATTGGCATTTACGGTCATTCTTATGGGGGCTACATGGCCTTAATGGCAATGTTTAAGGCAGGCGACTATTTTAAAGCTGGCGTTGCTGGAGCTCCAGTAACCGATTGGAAACTTTACGATACTCATTACACTGAACGTTATTTAAGTCAACCAACTAGCAATGCCGAAGGGTATCGACAAAGCAGCGTCTTTCCATATATTGATGGTTTGAGCGGCGATTTGTTAATTTATCATGGCATGGCCGACGACAATGTATTGTTTACCAACACCACTAAATTGATCAAAGCATTACAAGATAAAAACAAAAGCTTTGAACTAATGACCTACCCCGGCAGTAAACACAGTATGCGCGGCAAAAGTGTTAAAGTGCATTTGAATAACACCATCATGAACTTTTTTGATCGCCATTTAAAAAGTACGACTCAATAAATTTTATTAAGCGCCCAAGCTTTGTCTTAGGCGCTTAGCTAGTATTGAGCTTATTTGATCACCGAAATAGGCTCTGACTCTTTTGCTTTGCCTTGATTAATGGCAATTTCTACACGGCGATTTCTGCGCCGATTTAGCGCATTCGTATTAGGCACTAAAGGACGAGTATCGGCATGACCAACTACCAGCAAACGCGAAGGATCAAAACCAGGAACTTTAATCATTTCATGCGCTATCGCAACTGCCCTGAGACTTGATAATTCCCAGTTAGAGCGAAATAATTCAGAATGTATTTTTTGATCATCGGTATTTCCTGAGATCATAATTTCACCCGGAATCGTATTTAACAAGGCGCCAATTTCTTGAATGATTGGTTTGAATTTTGGTTGCAAAAATGCCGATCCAGAGGGAAACGAGCCATTTTCACGAATACGAATGATCACTTGTTGTCCTAAAGATTCAAGCTCAATAGCGCCATCTTGAATTTGCTTTTCAAGTTGCTGTGCTATTTTTTTCACTAACTCATTCATTTGCTCTTGCTGAGCTTTTTCAACCGCATCTTGTGAGGCTTCTAACGACTGAGCTGCTTCATCTGCGGTGCTTTGTGATTGTCCACCACGTTCGGTGCCACGCTGTTCTTGTCGACCACCAGCTGAGGTTTCATCGCCAGCCTGAAACTCCAACATTTGTTGAGTCATTTCAATAGTTTGTTGTTGGATCACTTCAATAGGAGTTGGTTCAGGTTTTCCCGGACGAAATTCTTGCGCAATAATACTGGTGCCTTTAGGAATATCTTTTACTTCAATTTTGTTTTGTACGCCAAAGGCAAATTTCATTGAACCCGCGATCTGCTTAAATTTCAACACATCCATTTCTGAGAAAGAAAGTAATAACACAAAAAAGCACATCAATAACGACATTAAATCAGCAAAAGTTCCCATCCATGCGGGTAACCCTGGAGGTGGGCACTTACACTCTTGAGCTTCATCAGACATATTCTTCTCCCGCTAATCTTCAGTCGTATCAACAGCTCTTTTACTTTCAGCAAGGTAATTTTTCAATAACCCCTCAATAACACGAGGATTTTGACCATCTTGAATACCCAAAACTGCATCTAAAATTAGTTGTTGATTTAACTTTTCTTCTTCCATACGAAGATTTAGTTTTGCTGCAAGCGGGATAGCAATAACATTAGCCAGAAAAGCACCATAAAGAG
The DNA here is from genome assembly GCA_964629005.1 of uncultured Pseudoalteromonadaceae bacterium. Lineage (GTDB taxonomy): Bacteria > Pseudomonadota > Gammaproteobacteria > Enterobacterales > Alteromonadaceae. The sequence continues at coordinate 3,585 of CAZVPC010000058.1, forward strand.
TCGTTAATAAAGCAACAGCCATCGCAGGACCTATCGATTTGGGATCATCCATATTAGATAACATCGCCACTAAACCGATCAACGTACCGATCATGCCCATTGCCGGAGCAACATCAGCTAACGCCATTAACATTTTAGCGCCGGTTTCATGACGTTCAGTAGTTAAGGTAATATCTTTTTGTAACGTCCCTCGTACCACATCGGCATCGTGACCATCAACTAACATGTCGACGCCTTTTTGCATAAATGAATTACTTATTTCAGCTTCTTCTAACGCTAAAAAGCCACCTTTACGTGCTGCATCAGCCATTTCAACTGATTTTTCGATCAACTCTTCTGGCTTTTCTAGCTTAAATATAAAAGCTTTAGCAATAATTTTACCAATACCAAAGAATTGTCCCATATTATAATTTGATAAAACGATAAATATAGAACCACCAAAAACTATCAGTACCGACTGGGTATCGATAAACATGTTAATATCGCCCGACAGCATCATTGCCATAACCAGCAAACCAACCGCGCCAAGTACCCCAACTATCGTAGCTAAATCCACAAACGCCTCCCAACTATTGCACCTATTTGATTGAATCTCAGTGCTTTTAAAAACTGTACCACTTTGATAATACCCGATCAGCAAACTTGATGCGATCACTTTAACTAGTATAGACTTGATTTTATTTAACTGAAAAGCATCTGTTTTATTGATTTATATTAAACTTGATCTGTTTATTACATTGACCCTACGCTTAAGCTAAGGTAAGTTTGCCGCAAGAATAATCGTAGGTTAATAGCCGTTAGGTCGACAATATTATGGTTACAAAAACTACCGTTGCAAAAACGCTCTCGACAAACACTAAAACATCGAAAAAAACGCAACAACCCACCTTTGAGCAATCACTGGTTGAATTAGAAGATATTGTGCAAAATTTAGAACAAGGTGAATTAAGTTTAGAGGAGTCTATACAATTATTTGAACGCGGCTTGTCGTTAAGTCAACTTAGCCAAGAAAAATTACAAGCCGCTGAACAGAAAGTCAAAATTTTACTACAGCAAAATGGACAAGCCACATTAACTGATTTTGATTTAACTGAGGCAAGCAATACACAACATCCTGTGGAACAACAAGACTAGTGAACTCTTCTGATAAAATAAGCTTAGCTAAAATTGATCAATACCAGCATCGGATCAATAATTTTTTAGCCGAAATGTTAACCCAATTGCCGTTAAATGATGCGCACCTTCATGCTGCGATGAAGTATGGTTTACTGATCGGTGGTAAGCGCATGCGTCCTTATTTAGCCTATATTACCGCAAAGACGTTAGCGGTTGATAAAAGCGACACCGATGTCATTGCAGCCGCTATAGAATGTATTCATGCTTATTCATTATTGCATGACGACTTACCGGCAATGGACGATGATGATTTACGGCGTGGCAAGCCCACTTGTCATATTAAGTTTGGTGAAGCAAGCGCTATTTTAGCGGGAGATAGCCTACAAACATTAGCGTTTGATATTTTGGCCAACCAACCATTGACAACTTATGCACAAACCAAGCGAATAAAACTGATCCAACTATTAGTCAACGCAAGTGGTTATCAAGGCATGTGTGGCGGGCAAGCACTCGATTTAAGCGCAACAGGTAAAAGTATCTCATTGATCGAATTAGAAGCCATGCACAAGCTAAAAACCGGCGCCTTATTGCAAGCTTGTGTGCTGATGGTGGCAAAATGCGCTAAGCAAATTAGCAAAGCAGATTTTGAAAATTTAATGGTTTACGCACAGAGCATTGGTTTAGCTTACCAAGTTCGCGATGATATTATTGACATAACCTCAAGCGAACAAGAACTAGGCAAACCCTCAGGTTCTGATCTTGCAGCAAATAAAAGCACTTACCCTGCATTGCTTGGTTTACAGGGCGCTCAACAAAAAGCTGAACAGTTATATCAACAAGCACTACAAGCTTTGCGCAATTTACCTTACAATACTCAGGACTTAGCTGATTTTGCGACTTTTATTATTTATCGTAATAATTAATCGTGATCATTAGCCCCCAACAATAAGACTTTTGTACATAAAACATCGAATCACACTATGACCACAAACCTTGCTGACTACCCGCTATTATCTAAAATTGATTTCCCCGAAAATCTACGTCAGTTACAGCAAAGCCAGCTAATTCAAATCAGTCACGAGTTGCGTAACTTTTTATTAAATTCAGTCAGTAAAAGCAGTGGTCATTTTGCTTCCGGTTTAGGGACTATTGAGTTAACCGTGGCTCTACATTATGTCTATCAAACCCCTTTTGACCATCTTATTTGGGATGTAGGTCATCAAGCTTATCCCCATAAAATTTTAACCGGGCGACGAGAACAACTGCATACCATTCGTCAAAAAGGTGGTTTACACCCTTTTCCTTGGCGTGAAGAAAGCGAATACGATGTGCTCAGTGTTGGGCATTCAAGCACCTCAATTTCAGCCGCATTAGGTTTAGCCGTTGCCGCCGATAAAGAAGCTAAAAATCGTCGGGTGGTTGCAGTAATAGGCGATGGAGCCATGACCGCAGGTATGGCATTTGAAGCACTTAATCATGCGGGTGATATCGGCAAAGACATGCTTGTTATTCTAAATGATAATGAAATGTCTATTTCTGAAAATGTTGGCGCACTAAATAATCATTTAGCTAAATTATTATCTGGAAGTATATATACCGGCCTTCGTGAAGGCAGTAAGCGCATACTTAAGAATATCCCTCCTATTCGTGAACTCGCTAGTCGTGCCGAAGAACATCTCAAAGGCATGGTGGTACCCAGCACATTTTTTGAAGAACTTGGATTCAATTATATTGGTCCAATCGATGGTCACGATGTTAACGGATTAGTCGACACTATCCACAACATGCGTGGTTTAAAAGGCCCTCAGCTTTTGCATATTATCACCAAAAAAGGCAAAGGTTATCAGGCTGCTGAACAAGATCCGATCAAATATCATGCTGTGCCTAAATTTGATCATACTCAAACTAATTTACCCAAATCAGCCCCAAGTCTACCTACGTATTCACAAATATTTGGTGATTGGCTCTGTAAAACTGCGCTGTACGATAGTAAATTAATGGCAATAACGCCAGCCATGCGCGAAGGCTCAGGCATGGTAGAATTCAGTCAACAATTTCCTGAGCAGTATTTTGATGTTGCAATTGCCGAACAACACGCTATTACTTATGCCGCCGGCTTAGCTATTGGGGGCTTCAAACCTGTTGTGGCTATTTACTCAAGCTTTTTACAACGGGGTTATGATCAGCTGATCCACGATATTGCCATTCAAAATTTACCGGTATTATTTGCCATTGATCGAGCCGGTGTTGTCGGTGCAGATGGTCCAACCCATCAAGGCACCTTTGATCTTAGTTTTTTACGCTGCATTCCCAACATGGTTATTATGGCACCAAGCGATGAACATGAATGCCAATTAATGTTGACGACAGGTTATCAATTAAACCAACCCGCTGCTGTTCGTTACCCACGCGGTGCGGGCACGGGTGTAGCCTTACCTGTTATTTCAGAGACAGTCACTGAAACCATTGAAGTAGGGAAAGGTTTATTAAAATTAAGTGGTGAAAAAATCGCGCTGTTATCTTTTGGCACCTTGTTAGTAGAAGCCGAGAAAGCGGCTAAAACACTCAATGCCACTTTAGTTGATATGCGCTTTGTCAAACCCCTTGATCAAGCCCTTATTCGTGAACTTGTTAAAACACATCAAACACTGATCACCATTGAAGACAATGTTGTCGCCGGTGGTGCAGGCTCAGCGGTCAATGAATTTTTATTGGCAAATAAGCTGCTAGGACAAAACCGAACTATCTTGAATATTGGCTTACCTGATGCTTTTATCAAGCACGGTACACAAGCAGAAATCCACCACAGTTTAAAATTAGATTGCGAAGGCATCCTATTTAAAATCAATACCTTTTTAGCTAAATAAGCTCTGCTAACTCAAACAAAATTAAAATGCTTATGGCTAAATATGATCTCTAAGGTAACTATACATCTCTTTTTATTTCACTTATGCTTTGTACACAGAATAATCAAAACATTAAGCATAAATAATGAAAAAAATAATAATTATTATCAGCTTGTTTTTCAACCTAACTTTAACCGTACAAGCGGCAATACAACCCCCTTTAACGATTGCGAGTGCTCACCTACAATTTAAACAAAAAAGCTTAACCAGTGAACAATTAGTGCAGTTTTACTTAACCCGTATCCAGCAACTTGATGATCAGGGACCACAGCTTAATGCGGTTGTACAGCTTAACAAAAACGCACTTAGGCAAGCAAAAGCACTTGATCAATACTACTTAAAACACGGTTTAAAAGGCCCCTTACATGGCATTCCGGTGTTGTTAAAAGACAATATAGATACCATTGATGGTATGGCAAACACAGCGGGGTCAGCCGCTTTACGCAATAACTTTCCACAACAAGATGCTTTTTTGGTGCAACAGCTAAAACAAGCAGGCGCTATCATTTTAGGTAAAACCAACTTGAGTGAGTGGGCTAATTTTCGCTCAACTCATGCTTCAAGTGGGTGGAGTGGTTTATATGGGCAAACCAAAAACCCCTATGATATTACCACCAGCCCTTGCGGCTCTAGCTCTGGCTCCGCAGTCGCGATTGCAGCTGATTTGGCTATTTTAGCCGTAGGAACAGAGACCGATGGTTCAGTGACTTGCCCCGCTAGCGTTACTGGAATTGTTGGGATAAAACCAACTTTAGGAACCATCAGTCGTAACGGTATAATTCCGCTTGCTCACAGTCAAGACACCGCAGGCCCAATGGCAAGAACGGTTGAGGATGCCGTATTAATGTTGCAAACCATGGTTGCTTTTGACCAACAAGACCAGCAAGCACACCATAGTAAAATAGATTATGTAAGTCATTTAAAACGTAATGGCTTACAAGGAAAACGAATTGGTATTGTGCGTAACTTATCAGGATATTTACCTCAAGTTGAGCAATTATTTGAACAGGCAATACAAGCGCTTAAGCAACAAGGTGCGATCCTCATCGACAATGCAAATATTGACACGGTTGGAAAATGGGATGATGCTGAATATCAAGTATTACTCTATGAATTTAAAAATGATATCAACCATTACTTAGCGAATACTGGCAGCAAGGTGCCAAAATCATTGGCCGAATTAATTAGCTTTAACAAGCAACATGCTCAGCAAGAAATGCCTTATTTTGGTCAAGAGATTTTTGTTTTAGCAGAGCAAAAACAAGATCTTACCAGTAAAGAGTATCTCGATGCACTAGCAACAGCAAAACAGCAGTCACAACAAGGAATAGATGATGTTTTGCAGAAATACAAGCTTGATTTATTAATAGCGCCAACAACTCAACCCGCGTGGAAAATAGATTGGGTCAACGGCGATCATTATTTAGGCTCAGCAACTTCTCCGGCTGCCGTTTCCGGTTATCCTCACATTACGGTGCCAATGGGAACTATTCACGGCTTACCCGTAGGTTTATCTTTGTTTGGTCGAAAAATGTCTGAAGGGATCTTAATTGAAGCTGCTTATGGATATGAGCAAGCAACTCACCTTAGAGTAGAACCAAAATTGTAAGCTGAGTGTAAGCACGATATTTTCATTTTATTTTTTTTCAAACCTGAAATATCTTGTTGATGTGAGGAAAAGCTTAACGCACAACCTTGTAAAAACTGTTCAATATTTTGCTCAAAATCTCTATTGAGCAAGATCATTTGAAAATATGAATTTTTTGGGAAAAGATCTGCTTATTTTGAAATTTGGCAAATACTATACGATCCACTATTCCCTCGTGATATAAAATTTCTCAAATTATTTCTTAGAAGGTTTTGCTTTTTTGGCTGCTTTTAAAAGATCATCCCAACTATCAGGTGGGTTTCCTGACTTTAACATTTTAGCAAATACTTTATACGCATCTGTTTTACTTTCATAAGCTCTTTTACTGTTATCATCATTTACCCAAGTATAGATAATAACTTTTGATTGGATATCATAACGAAAAAACAATCGGTATTGCTGAAAAAATTTAGCCCTAAACCAGTGCTTGTTTTTATCACCCAATGTTTTACCTTGACGATAATCCGATTTTGTTGGATCTTGTGGGATAACGTAATAAGCTAGCTTATGAATAGCCGCTAGCCTTTTTGTATCATTCTTCTTGATATAACCCTTTGGATCGTTCACTTTGAAAGCAACAACTTTTTTCGCTAAAAGTTCATATTGCTCAATAAATAATGGGTGCGTATATAACGTCCACCCATTAACGATAATAGCGGCATTATCAGACAACGTTATTCATCTTCATCTGATAATGGCGCATCTAAATCTAATTCAACATTGGCGGTTAATAACTCAACACTATCACGCATGGTTGCTGTTAATCGTTGAAGTTTTTCGGGGTGCTTTTGCATATCATCAGCAAAAAAAGCTAAAAATGATTCAACAACAGGATCATTCTCTGCTGGTTCAACACGAGAAAGCATGACATTACCATTTGACTGGATGATAAATTTTATTTTATCTTTTTTATTCAAGTGAAGTGCTTGACGAACAACACTTGGTACGGTTGTTTGAAATCGATCTGTTAATGTGGATTCAGTTTCTAAAGCTGCTTGTATCATAGTAATCTCCATAGCATTATGGCCTATAAAACACAGGGTAATGCAAGCGCATTACCATTGCAAGATTATTTAATCAGTAATCAACACACGGATAATAGTGTAGTTCCTTAATTCACCTAGCTAGTTGAGAAAGTAGCTTAACAAGCTTAGGTAGATAAAATAAAACTGTGCCCGCAAACATACCAATAAAACTATTAAGCAACAGCGGTGTTAAACTGTTGCTTAAACTTACTAACCAATCAATAGCAACAAATAACTCACTGACGTAAGTCGTTATTTTCATAGTCCATGCAAAAACCATATGTATTGCATGACTAATAATACCGCCACCAACCAAAAACATCGCGATAGTGCCAACAACAGTTAAAGCTTTCATCAAACGAGGTGCTAAATTAACCAGTATATTGCCACTAATATTAAGCACTTTATCGAAAAACGTTGGCTGCCTTTTTTGTGTTGTTTGGCGAATAAAATACAAACCGACATCATCTAATTTAACGATCATTGCTACAATACCATAAACACCGACGGTTGCAGCAAAAGCAATTATAGCAAGCACAATAAATTGGGTTTGCAAATTTTCTTCAGCCACAGTACCAAGAGTGATCACAACAATTTCAATCGACAGCACAAAATCGGTACGGATCGCTCCTTTGATTTTTTCTTGCTCAAAAGTCGTTATTTTTTGCTGTTCGTCACCAATGGAAACGGTCTCTAATGACGATTGCTCTTGCTTAGATGAGTGTTGAGCAAATAATTTTTCTGCTCCCTCGTAGCAAAGATACAAACCACCAAAGAGCAACAGCGGCAAAATAGCCCAAGGCGCAACCAAGCTCAATAACATGGCGATCGGTACAATAATACATTTATTAACCAGTGAGCCTTTTGCGACCGCCCAAACTATCGGCAACTCTCGTTCTGCATTAACGCCAGTAACTTGTTCCGCATTAACCGCTAAATCGTCTCCTAAAACGGCTGCGGTTTTAGACGCAGCCGTTTTAGTCATTAAGGCAACATCGTCAAGCAAGGCAGTAATATCATCAAGTAATGCTAATAAGCTTGCTCCGGCCATTTTCAGTATCCTTATTATGATTAAAATTCACGAAGCTCAAGTCATACTGATACTGAAATAAATTCGGGATGACGGGCAAATAAATTCAAACTAACATTTATTCAGCAATATATTCAACTACTTCTAAACCAAAACCAGACAATGAATGGTATTTAGTTTGCGAACTTAACAAGCGCATTTTTCTAATGCCCAAATCGGCTAAAATTTGTGAACCCACACCAACATTGCGTGAACCAACATGACGAGTGACGTCTTTAACCGTTTCCCCTGCATCTTGTTTGGCATACTTTTCAGCTTGAGCAATCAACTCTAAAGGGGACTCGTGTTTGCCCAATAGCACTAACACGCCACCTTCATTACCGATTTTTTCTAGAGCATTGGCGATTGGCCATTTAGCTACCGACTCACGATGACTATGCAATAAATCAGTAAAGGTGTTTTCTAAATGCACACGAACTAAAACAGCTTGATCCGATTTTATTTGCCCTTTCGTTAAAGCAAAATGAGCTTGACCATCAATAGTGTCTTTATATACCGTTAAATCAAAGTCACCAAATGCGGTTGGCAATTTACATTGTGAGACCCGCTCAATGGTCGTTTCATTAATATTTCTGTATTCAATCAAATCAGCGATGGTGCCCATTTTTAGATCATGTTTTTTGGCAATTAATTCTAGATCAGGACGACGCGCCATCGTACCATCTTCATTTAAAATTTCCACAATCGCTGCCGCAGGTTCAAGCCCAGCTAAGCGAGCCAAGTCAACCCCAGCTTCGGTGTGTCCGGCTCGATTCAATACACCACCATCTTTCGCCATTAACGGGAAAATATGTCCTGGTTGCACAATCGAAATATGATCGGCATCTTTAGCAACTGCGGCTAATACTGTGGTAGCACGATCTGCAGCTGATATTCCCGTGGTTACCCCTTCAGCTGCTTCAATAGAAACAGTAAAGTTAGTAGTAAATTGTGCATCATTTTTTTCAACCATCAAGGGTAATTTCAGCTGTTGACAGCGTTCTTTACTCATCGGCATACAAATCAAACCACGACCATGAGTCGCCATAAAGTTGATCGCCTCTGGCGTTACTTTTTCAGCCGCCATAATAAAATCACCTTCATTTTCACGATCTTCGTCATCCATCAGGATAACCATCTTCCCTTGTTTGATATCTTCGATGATCTCTTGGGGGGTATTTAAATTCATAACAACCTCTTTGCTTGTCGTAGTAAATAACGACCTAGGATTTTTCATTGTCGTAATAAATTACGAGCTACAATTTAATAAAACCCGACTTTCTTAATAATTCTTCACTGACACCCTGAGTGCTGTCTTGTGAGGTATTTTCAGTTGTGGGTTTCAATAATAAACGTTCGAGATAACGGGCGATCAAATCAACTTCAAGATTGACTTGTGTACCCACTTGATAATGACTAATAATTGTTTGTGCAATAGTATGCGGCACGATAGTTAAACGAAATTTCGACTCGGTTAGCGCATTAACCGTTAAGCTCACACCATCGATGGTAATAGAGCCTTTTTCTGCCATGTAACAAGCTAACTCGTTTGGCATTTCTAGCCAATATTCTATGCTGTTACCGTTATTTGTGATCGACACCACTTTCGTTAAGGCATCAACGTGCCCCGACACCATGTGCCCACCAAAACGTGTTGTTGGTAACATTGCCTTTTCTAAATTAACGGGTTGACCTTGGTGATAACTCCCAAATGCGGTACGCTGCAACGTTTCATTGGAAACATCAACACTATAACTATTACTTTCTAAAGCAATTACCGTTAAACAAATACCATTAGTTGCAATAGAGTCACCCAATTTAACATCACTTAAGTCTAAGTTTCCGGCATTTATAACTAAACGCGCACCAGCAGCGGTGATCTGTAACGATTTGATGGTACCAATAGCTTCTATTATTCCAGTAAACATTTTATTCTCTACTTGCTATAAACTAGGGTTGAGTGAATGCGCCAACAATACGTAAATCTTGACCAACCATGGTAACGTTTTTAATTATTAACGATTTTGCATCCGCTAATTTTTCTATTTTTGGCATTGCAAACATACCTTTACCATCAGCACCCATCAATTTAGGGGCTTGATATAAAATCAGTTCGTCCACTAAGTTTTGCTCAACAAATGCGCCCGCCAAACGAGCACCAGACTCTATTAACACATCATTAAAGCCGCGTTTTGCTAAAAAAACCAACAACGCAGTTAAATCTATTTTTTGTTGCTTGTTAGTTACCGTGAGTGGTGTTATTTGAACTTGCTCTACAAAATGGGGCCACAATGGTAAGTTTTCAAGTCGACTTCTAATTAAAATAATAGGCGATGTTTGCTTAAAAAGTGCTAAGTCTGGGGTTAATCGGTTTTGTGAATCAATAACAATACGAACCGGTTGCCGTAACTCGTTTTTAGGATAGTTATCCGCCAATTCACCCAAATCATCATGGCGTACTGTCATTTTGGCTTGATCAATAATCACCGAATCGGCACCGCAAATTACCGCACAACTTTGTGCTCGTAATCGTTGTACATCTTGGCGAGCTGCAACACCAGTGATCCATTTACTCTCACCACTTGCCATGGCAGTTTTACCGTCGAGGCTCGTTGCCATTTTTAAACGAACAAACGGTTTTTGTTCGGTCATTAATTTAATAAAACCAACATTTAATGCTCGCGCTTGGCAATTTAACAAACCTACTTGGGTCGTTATTCCCGCAGCTTCGAGTAATTTAATGCCTTTACCTGCGACTTGTGGATTGGGATCAACCATAGCAATGATAACTTTGCTGACCTGAGCTTTGATCAGCGTTTGAGCACAAGGCGGTGTGCGACCGAAATGACTGCAAGGCTCCAAGGTAACGTACGCCGTTGCACCTTGGGCTAAATTACCGGCGTGTTCATTCGCTTGGTTTAGTGCATTAACCTCAGCATGAGCAGAACCTGCTTTTTGATGATAACCTTCACCAACAACAATGCCATTTAGCACCAGCACACAACCAACCCGTGGATTGGGCGAAGTAGTGTAATGACCTCGCTTGGCTAGCTCGATAGCTCTAGCCATAAACGTTTGATCAGCCGATGAAAATTCATGCTGTTCGGGGTTCAAAGACATTAAGTTTTACTCTTGCGTTTTCTCATCACCAAGACGGGCAATTTCTTCACCAAACTCACGAATATCCTCAAAAGAACGATAAACTGAAGCAAAACGCACATAGGCAACTTTATCTAGTACTTTAAGTTGATCCATGATCAAATTACCCAACATCTCACTGCTAACTTCTCGCTCACCCGTAGCACGCAGTTGTGACTTAAGTTTGTTAATGGCTAATTCTATTTGTTCAATACCTACCGGACGTTTTTCTAGGGCACGCAGCAAACCATTACGCATTTTATCTTCGTTAAACGGCTCACGAGAACCATCACGTTTAATAATTCTTGGCATTACCAATTCAGCCGATTCAAACGTCGTAAAACGTTCATTGCAATCTAAACATTGACGTCGTCGTCTGATCTGATGTCCATCGGAAACAAGACGAGAATCAATAACTTTAGTGTCAACTGCCGCGCAAAAAGGGCAATACATAATTAAACCTTATAAATTTCAAT
>CAZVPC010000059.1:0-14962 GCA_964629005.1 uncultured Pseudoalteromonadaceae bacterium
GTATAACCAATCCAGCAACTAAAAAAGCACGTTAAAGCAATAAAATCTAAGCTAGAAAAAAACATGAGCAACTAAATATTAGGTTAAATAGAGCAATATTATGCAGCACTTTTGATATTGGAACGAGTGTAAATATTAAATTATTTTCAACACATATTTAAACACTGGTCATTGGTCTTGCCAAAAAGACGAGTTAACGTAATTACATTGACTCAATATTTAACATGGCACAGCATACTATTTATTAACCATCGTTCAATTTTTAGGGTGACAATGTTGCTATATAGAAAAATGCTCTTATTAGCCTTGTTGCTATTACCATTTTGTCATGTTATTGCAAAAAATACCGGTAAACTTGATCCGATTAAAATTCCCAAAATTACTGGAAACATTTCAATTGATGGCAATTTAGATGAAATTCAATGGCAATCTGCTCGTAAAATTTTAGTTAATAACATTACACGCCCTTACGATAATATCCCCAGCCCAGTAAATACCGAAGCACTATTAATGGAAAATGGTGATACCTTTTATATCGCTTTTATTGCTCAAGACCCTGACCCCAGTAAAATAAGAGCCTATTTAAGAGATCGTGACCGTGGTTGGGGGGATGATATGGTCGGTATTAAAATTGATAGCTACAACGATCAACGTACCGCCTACCGTTTTATGGTTAATGCGCTTGGCGTACAAATTGACGGCATAGAAAGCGAAGTGACTAAAAAACAAAGTGACTCTTGGGATGGTATCTGGTCAAGTTTTGGTAAAATAACCGATAATGGTTTTGTTGTTGAAATGGCTTTGCCATTAAGAATGTTAAATTTTAAAGACAATTTAGCTGTTCAAAATTGGGGCATTGAACTACTCAGATTTTATCCTCGGGAACAGTTTTTACGACTATCGAATATTTACCTCGACCGAGCCGATAATTGTGAAATATGCCAACTAGTTACTGCACAAGGCTTTGCAGGAGCAAAGCAGAGTGATAATTTAACCATCACCCCAGCCATTGTCTCATCGGCTGATCAGTTGTTATCAAGCAATAAAAATTGGCAAGATAAAAAAAATACCGAATTAAGCCTTGATGTTCGTTGGGGGGTAACGCCGGATATATTATTGAATGCTACTATCAACCCTGATTTTTCTACCGTTGAAACCGACACCGCAAAACTTGATATTAATAATAATTTCGCTTTATTTTTTGCAGAAAAACGCTTGTTTTTTTTAGATAATGCTGATTATTTTGATTCTAATTATAATCTTATTTATACCCGTAATATTAATGCCCCTAACTACGGTGCTAAATTAACAGGTCGCCAGAATGATCACTCTTTAGGGGTATTTCTTACCGATGATAAAAGCACCAATATTTTAATTCCCGGTAACCGTTCCTCAAGTTTTGCCACCATAAAAAGCAGTTCAAAAGCGGCCGCATTAAGATACCGCTACAACTATAATAAAGATATTACCTTTGGCTGGGTAAGCACATTAAGAACCGCTAAAGATTATCAAAACCAAGTACATGGTTTTGATGCTCGATTTCGTTTAAGCACCACCGATGTAGTTAAATTTCAAAATTTGTATTCAAATACTCAATACCCCAGTAATTTATTTGAACAATTTTGTCGCAGCGATAATGCCAAAGATTGTGCCAAAATACCAAACGATGCTAATTGTGATTTATCAACATGTGATTTTAATGAAAATGTTTTACGCACCTTAAAAGATAGACCATTTAGTGGCAATGCGTTTAAAGTGGGTTACTTTCATAGCGATGACAAATGGTTCTATCGTGCCAATTATAACCGCCAAAATGCAGGTTTTCGTGGTGACTTAGGCTTTATTTCAAAAGTAGATCAAAACAAATTCAGTTTAGGCAGTAGTCGCCGTTGGTATAGCGACCCCGACGAATGGTGGACACAGTTTAAAGTATCGTCAAGCTGGGATATTAGTCATAATGATAATAATGAACTGATTGAAAAACGCGCTGATGTGAATATTGAACTCATTGCAAATTACGACAGTAGGGTTAGATTGGGTGTTTTTAAACGTGATAAAGTTGGCCGTAGATTTAATAAAAGCAGTTTAACGCTTAATGGTAATACCACTTTGTTTTCTGAAAATAGAGTGTATTTTTCTGGCAAAATAAAACCCATTGCTGATCTTTTTTTAGGTGCACGTATTAGTTATGGCGATGCTATAGATTTTGCTAATAATCGTTTAGGTACATCAACACAAATAACCCCTGTATTTAATTGGAATATTAATACTCATTGGGAATTTAAACTTCGCCATACCTTTAGCCAATTAAACGCAGATAATGCCAATGTTTTTAATGCCCGTCTAACCGATTTACGTACTACCTATCAATTTGATGTGCGCAGCTTTTTTCGTTTTACCTTAATTTATGATAATACCAGTAAAAATCCATTCAATTATTTATTTAAGTCGCCTGAAAATGTTACGGCTAAAAAGCGAGATATTTCCACAGAATTGCTTTATGCCTACAAACTCACCTCGCAAACAGTCTTTTATCTCGGTTACTCAGATCATTATGACACGACTGGAAATTTTTCTTCCTTAGAGCAAGATCAACGCAGTATTTATATGAAATTTAGTTATGCATGGTTAAGCTGAATTTCAACTAATTATCATTGAATCATCTTAATCCCTAACTCTTTATTGAGTTTGATGGCTGAATTTGCGACAATCTAAAGATAACGTCTGCCAGAAACAACATTCATCAATAAATACTGGTAGCAGCGAATAATGACGAAGATCATTAACAGTCGCCTCTAAAAATAATAATTGGGAGAAAACATGCATTGGCTAAGGAATAGCAATGTTAGCGTGTCAGCAGTACTAATCGCAGTAATCGGTTTAACATTTAGTAGTTTAGCAAATTCAATTACCAACAAAATAGATAGCTTTTTAATTCCACATACTGAAAACAGTATAAAAATTGATGGTGATCTAAATGATGACTCGTGGGATCAAGCTCTTTCGATTTCACTCAATATTGTCAACAATCCATGGCACAACCTACCTAGCCCAGTTACGACTACCGCTAAAATAATTGAAGATGGCGAATATCTTTATGTTGCCTTCATTGCCGATGATCCCCACCCCGAAGAAATCATTGGTTTTTTGGGTGATCGTGATACCAAATGGGGTGACGATTTAGTAGGCATAAAACTTGATACCTTTAATAGCAGACGTTTAAACTATGAATTTTTTGTCAACCCATTTGGGGTGCAAAACGATTCTATTCATAATGAAGTAACCAGTGAAACCAATGATCTGTGGGATGGTATTTGGTATTCCTACGGAAAAATCACCAAACAAGGTTATCAAGTAGAAATTGCTATTCCATTTAATATTTTAAATTTTGAACAAGGTGACAATGAAAAAACGTGGGCGATAGAACTAGTACGACTTTACCCTAGAAATGAACGCTTGCGTATTTCTCATATGCCAATAGATAGAGACAATGCCTGTTGGATTTGCCAAATGCCAGAAATAAAAGGATTCAAACAGGCTAAAATAGGCAGAAACTTAACCTTAACCCCGTTTAGTGTGGCTGATAGAAACGAAACGAGAAATATTTACGATGCTAAAGACCAATGGTCCGGCAAAAAAAATACCGATGTTGGGGTTGATTTACGTTGGGGTGTTACGCCAAACACGTCATTAAATGCCACCATTAACCCCGATTTTTCAACGGTTGAATCTGATGTTGGTCAGTTAAGTGTTAATACCACTTTTTCGTTATTTTATGATGAAAAACGCACCTTTTTCTTAGAAAATGCAGATTATTTTAGCAGCAATTATAATTTAGTTTATACCCGAAATATTGCCGATCCCGATTACGGCGTAAAAATAACGGGACGAGAAAAAAAGCACAGTTACGGTATTTTTATTGCTAATGATAAACAAACCAATTTTATTGTGCCCGGCAATACCGGCTCGCAGCTTGCTAGTCTAAATCAAAAAAGTAATGCTGCAGCAGCAAATTATCGTTATATTGTTGATGACAATGTCTCCATTGGCGTTATTTCAACACTGCGAAGCAGCGATAATTATCACAATATTGTTGGCGGTGTTGACGGTAAATATCGACTTGATGACAGTAATTCATTGCTAGCACAAGCGCTTTACAGCAATACTAAATATCCTAACGATTTATTTCAAAGTTTTTGTTTAACCGATAACTGCACTGCACCGCAAACAAAAGACTGTGTTTTTGCTGCGTGTGATTTTACTGAGCAAGTTCATCGAACTCGTATCAACGGTGCTTTTAGTGGTCAAGCTTATAAAATAGACTACAAACATGACTCTGAAAATTGGCTTGTCAACGCTAGTCACCAACAATTATCAGAAAATTTTCGTGCTGATCTTGGCTTTATGCCTAAAACAGATTTCAAAAAAGATCTCATTAATGTCACGCGAATATTTTATGGCGAACAAGACGATTTTTTAACTGAATCAAGATTTTATGCCAAATGGAATATTCAGCATAACGAACAGAATGAATTTATTGAAAAATCTAATAAAATTGGTTTTACCCTACTGGGTCCAATGCTATCAACCGTGAGTGCATCTTATACCAGTGCCACTAAAATTGGCTTACGACAAGATGAAACAACCACTAAAATTAGCGGCAATACAAATCGCTTCGATGAAGCCTTGCTTGATCTTTATGCCGATTTCCAGCCAATTTCAAGATTGTTTCTCGGGTTAGGCACGATCTTAGGGGATAAAATTGATTACGCGAATGATCAGTTGGGCGGTTACAAAGAAATCTATACGTTTTTAACCATTAATGCTACCGATCACTTACAATTCGATCTTTATTTACAAAATAAAAAACTCAATGCTAATGATAGCTATGTTTTTAAGGCTAACTTGGCTGATATACGCATTTCATATCAATTTGATGTACAAAGCTATTTAAAGTTAAATTGGGTTTATAGTGATGTTGATCGCAATCCCAATAACAACCCGTTCATCATTACCGACAATAAAGTTCGTAATTTATCTACGCAGTTAATTTATTCTTATCAATTAAATCCACAGACGGTGTTTTTCTTAGGTTACTCTGACAGTAGTTATCAAGATGATAATCTTTCTCGGTTAACGCGAGAACAACGTACATTTTTCACCAAAGTAAGCTATGCTTGGATGCCCTAATCGGCATTTACTTTTTTTATTGGTAGTTTTAATGAAATGATCGCCGTGATCAAAATAAACGCGGTGGAGATCCATAAACAGGCTTCAAGGCCAAACGATTGGTAAACCCAGCCAGAAAGTACTGTGCCAATTAAACGTCCCATCGCATTCGCCATATAATAAAAACCAACATCCATTGATACGCCATCTTTTGATGCATAACTAACAATTAAATAGCTGTGTAAAGATGAATTTATGGCAAACACACCACCAAATAATAGCAAACCAGTAATAAGTACTATTTTAGGATAGACATCAAAATGCAAGGCAAGAGCAATAATTAATGGTGTAATGGTTAAGTAACTTGCCCATTTAAGTGCCGTTTTGCCATCAGGTGCTGTTCCTGTCATTTTAGGTGCAATAGTTTGCACCACGCCATAGCCAATAACCCAACTTGCCATAAAACCACCTATCCACCAATGATCCCAAGCAAAATTTACCGCTAAATAAACGGGTAATGCCACCACAAACCAAACATCACGCGCGCCAAATAGAAACAATCGCGCCGCAGAGAGAACATTAATGGCCGTACTTTTAGAAAATATTTCGTTAAACTTAGGTTTGTTTCTTGCTTTACCGAGATCTTTTTTTAGTTTTACTAAGCTAAAAAGCCAGATAAAAAACAACATTCCAGCCATCAGAAATAAAGCCCCGCGAAATTCAAGCAAGCTTAATAACAAACCGCCAAGAAAAAACCCAACACCTTTTAGCGTGTTTTTTGACCCCGTTAACAAGGCAACCCATTGATATAATTTATTTTCAGATGAAGAATTAGCAGGGATCAGTAACTTAATTGAACTTTTCGCACTCATTTTATTTAGATCTTTGGCAACACCTGAAAAAGCCTGTGCCACCATGACATAAACAACCGTAAGCATTTCACTAGGTACCGTTAACATTAACAAGGCAAAAATTTGAAGAGCCAAACCTATATTCATGGTTTTATTCAAACCTAAGCGGGCACCAAGCCAACCACCAATTAAATTGGTAAGCACCCCAAAGACTTCATAAAACAAAAACAATAATGCGATACTTAAAGGATTAAAGCCGAGTTGATGAAAATATAGCACCACCAACATCCGTAGTGCGCCATCGGTTAGTGTAAACGCCCAATAGTTGCCAGTGATCAGTAAATATTGTCGAATTTCAGCAGAATGCTCATCAGATCTCGACATAAACCGAACTACCTTCCAACCATACGTACCAACTCAACGGTACGATTAGCATAACCCCATTCATTATCGTACCAAAGATACAATTTTAATTGGCTATCGTTAATAACCATAGTCGAAAGCGCATCAACAATTGCTGAACGCGCATCTGTTTTATAATCGATGGAAACTAAAGGACGCTCTTCATAGCCTAAAATACCCTGCAATTCGTTTTCAGACGCTTGTTGCAATAAATGATTAACTTCTGCAACTGTCGTTGCACGTTTAAGTTCAAACACACAATCGGTGAGCGATGCATTGGTTAAAGGTACTCGTATCGCATGTCCGTTTAATTTACCTTTAAGTTCAGGAAAAATATCAGTAATTGCTTTTGCTGAACCCGTAGTAGTTGGGATCAAACTGGTACCACAAGCGCGGGCTCGGCGTAAGTCTTTATGAACCGCATCAATAATAGTTTGCGTATTAGTAATATCATGGATAGTGGTTATCGAACCATGTTTAATACCGATATTTTCGTGGATCACTTTCACCACAGGTGCTAAACAGTTAGTTGTACAAGACGCAGCACTGATGATGGTGTGAATATTTGGATCATATAAATGATGGTTAACGCCCATTACGATATTAACTACATCACTGCCTTCATTTGTTGGTAGTGGTGCCGTCACCACTACACGTTTAACGCCTTGCTCTAAATAAGCTTGTAATAACATTCTACTTTTCATTTTACCCGAAGCTTCAATAACCACATCACAATTTGACCAATCAGTTTCGTTAATGTTTTTATTAGTAGTAACAGCAACTTTATTATCTTTAATAATTAAATGATGTTGATCACTGTGCACATCATGGTGCCAGCGGCCATGAACTGAATCAAAGGTCAGCAAATGAGCGTGTGTTTTTGCATCCCCAGCAGGATCATTAATTTGTATGATCTCAATATCAGTTTGATCAAATGCCACTCGCATCGCTAAACGCCCCATACGACCAAAACCGTTGATACCTAGTTTAATTGTCATCTATTTTATCCTTATTCTTTAACTGCTAATTTATTTTTATAATTCAAAAATGTCACCAGTGATAACATCACAGGCACTTCAACTAATACACCAACCACAGTTGCTAGTGCTGCTCCTGAATGTAAACTAAACAATGAAATAGCCATTCTCTTCAATCAATGCCTTGCCTCTAAGCCTTTTAACTCTCGCTGAAACGAGCATTCCGAGGTAACACGAGTATATAACACCACTTAAATAAGTAAGGTATTCAGTGGCACTTGAATATCATTTACACCCAGTAATAAAGCGGTAATAGGCGCAAAGGCAAAGATCATTAACCAAATAAGTACGGCAATAACAACATTGACATGAGCAATTTCTAACTGAGCCAATAATGTAAATGTTTCAGGGTTAATTTGCCCCAACAAAACGCCGACAACAATAGACAAACCAACCCAAACAGAGAGATAGCGTTCAAAAATACCCATTTATTTACCTCTTTTTTCAAAGTAATATCAAGTCGATCAAGTTATAGTAAAGCTAATGACAAAAATTGACTTTATCAGGACGGTTACTCATCTGTGATAATATATATATATTTTCTTGTATAAAATTAACATTATTTTCAGTGGTTTGCGCTAATACTGTTCGTGCCCATTGTGGCAACTTAATGTTAAGTTGGTAAAACACCCATTGCCCATGTTTACGAGTAATCAACAAATTAGCTTTTTTTAGTAACGCTAAATTACGTGACACTCTTGGTTGGCTCGCTTCTTTTAGTGCAGCCATTAACTCACAAACACATAGTTCACCGTGATATTGCAACAACATTAAACATTTCAACCGAATATCCTCAGTTAAACATTTATAAAAAGCGATAGGATCAAGTTGTATCTCATTGATATTATTAATACGAGGAGAGATATTTTTTTTGGTTTTTTTTAGGACGTTTTTCTTGCGACTGTATTTTGAGTCTAACGTATTTTTTCTTTCAACCAACATAAACATTGAGATGCGATTACTTAGCTCTGCTAAGGTTGCAGCATACGGGTCATAACCACGACGAGTTTTAGGATCAGGAAAATCCCACGCTAGTTGCGTTAACGCCTTAGGGTAAGAACGGCACTCTTGGTTGGCCTTATCACAAAGGGTAATAACATAATCAAACGATTTTCCTGCAAAATCATCAATACTTTTCGATATTAGTGACTCTGTAGGTAAGCCAATATTATTTAATGCTGCAAGAGTTCTTGAATCAATCAGCTCAGGCTGAGTACCTGCGCTGTAAACTTCAAACTCATCGCCAGCTTTGGTACGCAATAACGCTTCAGCCATTTGTGAACGTGCAGAATTACCGGTACAAAGAAATAGCACGCTTTTTTTAGTTGATGATAAATTTTCCATAACGCCTTACATACAAACGATATATATATGAATAAGTATATATATGTTTTTTGTTATGTAAAGTTGTTTTGCACTTTAGATTTTACTCTAAGACCAAGCGACATGAGCAATTACGATCCGATAGGTCGCAAAAGTGGTCAGTAATAGGGTAATTTTAACTGGTCTTAGCCAAAGCTGCATTACACAATTGAGTTATCGCAGACCAGTTTTTAGTGGTCACAATTTCATCACTAACTAACCAAGAACCACCGCAACAAGCAACATTGGGTAGGGCTAAATAATCATTAATATTATTAATGTTAATGCCACCAGTTGGGCAAAACTGAATATTAGGGAATGGCCCCCCAATCGATTTGATCGCCTTAACGCCACCAGAGGCTTCTGCTGGGAAGAATTTAAGATGATCATAGCCTAGATCAATACCGTCCATTAATTCAGAAATAGATGAAATCCCAGGAATTAAGGCAATATCTCCGGCTTGACCCGCTTTTAATAAATCTTTAGTTAAACCAGGGCTGATCGCAAACTTAGCACCTGCATCGCGAGCTTGTTTCAGCATTTCAGCATTGGTTACTGTACCTGCGCCTATAACGGCTTGTGGTAAATGAGTTGCTATTTCCTTAATAACGGCTAAAGCAGAAGGCGTCCGCAGTGTAACCTCAAGTACGTTAATGCCTGATTGTAAAATAGCTTCGGCAATCGGGAGTGCATCAGCAACCTTTTTAATGACTAATACCGGAACAATTTGTCCCATATTGAATAATTTTTGCGGCGAAATTTGCCATTGATTAGTTAAACTCATAAATCCTCTTTAATTTTTTGGCAAAGGTAGGCCGAAGCGCCCAACATGCCGGGTTGTGATTCAGTGATCACAAACGTCGGTATATTTTGGTTATAATCAGAAAAGCGCCCTTTTTGTTCAAAACACTTTCTAAAACCACTCTCTTTAAAATATTCAATAAATCTAGGTACTATGCCGCCAGCAATATAAACGCCGCCGAAACTACCACCTGTTAAGGCTAAGTTACCGGCAAAACTGCCTAAAATTTTACAAAAATGCGCCAACGTTAATTGGCAAAGCTCACAACTCCCATCGAGCGCTTTTTGTGAAATATCTTTGGCTGACAAAGGAATAAACTCAATATTATTAAGCGTCATTAAGGCTTGATAAATTTGCTCTAAACCAAGCCCAGATAACAATTGTTCGTAGGAAACATGATGATATTTGCTTAACAAATATTGCAACAATGCAATTTGTTCTTCATTAACGGGAGCAAAATCAGCATGACCGCCCTCACCGCTTAAACACAACCATTGGCCTTGGCAAGAAACAAGATTTGCGACGCCTAAGCCTGTTCCTGGTCCACAAATAGCGATAGGTTTTTGAGCAATAACGTTGCCTCTACCTATTTGAACCTTTTGCTGTTCAGTTAATAAAGGAATAGCATGAGCTATCGCGGTATAATCATTAATTAACCATAAGTTTTTAAGCTTGAGCAGATTTTTTAATTCAATTTGAGAAAAAGTCCATGACATATTAGTCATCACCACTTTATCTTGTTCAACCGGGCAGGCGATAGCTAAACAGGCATTTATCGCTTTTGATGCGATTTTCTTAAACTCAAAATAATGTTGTAACACTGCGGCCAAACTGGCAAAGTCTCGACATTGATATGTTTCAACCGCAGTTAATTGTTGACTGTTATTAACAATCGCTAAACGAATATTCGTACCACCAATATCAGCAACAATATTAACAACGTTATTTTTTACCCTTGTCATTAATTTGTACCTTCGGCTAAATCATCAAACAAAGAACAAGCTCCCGTTTCAGCCGTACTTAAATTTCGTCGCATAAAGCCAAATAATTCTCGCCCCATACCTTGGTGATGACCATTAAGATCAAACTGAACAAACTCGCGCTGGGCTAATTCTTGCTCGCTAACCAGTAAGGTTAACTCCCCACTGTCACCATCAAGAAAAATCATATCACCCGTTTGTACTTTAGCAATTAAACCACTATCAAGTGCTTCGGGACATAAGTGAATAGCGGCAGGTACTTTGCCCGATGCGCCTGACATTCGTCCATCCGTCACTAAAGCGACTTTAAACCCCTTGTCTTGTAATGAACCAAGTACTGGGGTTAATTTATGTAATTCAGGCATACCACGCGCTTTAGGCCCTTGAAAACGCACTACAGCAATAAAATCTTTTTCTAAATCACCGGCATCAAAAGCCTGTTGTAATTCATGTTGATCAGCAAACACCACTGCCGGCGCTTTGATAACAAAACTGCCAGCTCGCATTGATGAAGTTTTAAGTACCGAGGTTCCTAAATTACCTTTAAGTACCTTTAAACCACCATCAATTTTAAAAGGTTTAGCCACAGTTGTAATAACGTCGGTGTCACCCGACACATCAACACTATCAAGCCAAAGTAACTTTCCATTTTCAAGAACGGGTTGTTTAGTATAGCGTTCAAGTCCACGACCACAGATTGTTTCCACATCTTGGTGCAGTAAGCCTGCTTTAAGCAATTCTTTAAATAACAGCGCCATTCCGCCGGCTTGTTGAAAATGGTTAATATCAGCTTGACCGTTAGGATAAATTTTAGTGATCAACGGTACTGACGCAGATAAATCATTAAAGTCTTGAAAATTAATAATAATACCGGCAGCACGAGCAAAAGCAATAATATGCATGGTTAAGTTAGTAGAGCCGCCTGTTGCCAGTAATGCCACAATGGCATTAACCACTGAACGTTCATCAATAATTTTACCAATAGGCATATAATTGCCTGATTGTTCCGTTAAACGAGTGACTTGGCGAGCGGCTGCTTTGGTTAATTCGGTTCGCAATGGCGTATTAGGTGCCACAAAAGAGGCTCCGGGTAAATGTAAGCCCATGACTTCAACCACTAATTGGTTTGAATTAGCGGTACCAAAGAAAGTACAAGTACCTGCGGCATGATAAGACGAAGACTCGGCTTCAAATAAAGCGTCTTTGTCTACTTTTCCTTGTGCGAATTGTTGACGAACACGTGCTTTTTCTTTATTAGGAATCCCCGACGGCATCGGTCCTGCTGGTACAAAAACGGTAGGTAAATGACCAAAGGCTAAACTGCCAATCAATAAACCAGGCACAATTTTGTCACAAATGCCTAACATTAAGGCACCATCAAACATGTTGTGAGATAAACCCACCGCAGTTGCCATCGCAATAACATCACGGCTCATCAAACTGAGTTCCATGCCTGGCTGTCCCTGAGTAACACCATCACACATCGCTGGAACACCACCAGCAAACTGAGCGACACCACCGACATCGGCTATCGCTTTTTTAATGATCTCGGGATATGTACCATACGGTTGATGTGCACTAAGCATATCGTTATAGGCTGAAATAATTGCAATATCGGTATGATTTAAACCGCGTAATTTTTGTTTATCTCCTTGCCCACAAGCAGCAACGCCATGAGCTAAATTACCACAAGATAAACTAGCACGGTGAACCGTTGTTGATTTTGCAGCGGCTATTTTTGCCAAATAAGCCTGACGTGTTACGGTACTACGTTTAATAATGCGTTCGGTGATTTGTACTATTTCTAATTTCATCATTTATTTCTTAATTAAAAGTCGGTTATTATTAATTGGCAAACATTACTTGTGTATTTAGCGTTTTATGATGCAAAAAGGCTCTAATTGGCATCGTTTCAACGGCTAAGGCATCAACTAATGCTTGTTGCAAAACTTGATATTTATTTTCGCCACAAATATGAAGGAATACTGCTTTTGATTTCAACAAACTTGACAGCGTAAAAGTAATACGTTGATATGGCGCTGTTCTAGGTTGAACTTTCATTAACGAATTGTGATTTGTTAATGATAATGCCGTGCTTATTTGTTCACTACACGGAAAAAGCGACGCTGTATGACCATCTTCACCCATACCTAAAATCAGCACATCAAAAGGTAACAATGTCTCTTCGGCATGTTTATTCAATTGAGCTAACGTATTTTGATCAAGCTGATCTGCTATTTTCAACTCAAAAAAATTAGCTAGCGCTGCGTTATTTTGTAATAAATGTGCTTTGACTAAACGGGTATTACTGGCATCACTATGCTCATCAACCCAACGTTCATCAGCTAGTGTAATTATCACCTTATGCCAAGCGAGTTCTTCTTTTGACAAGGCGTTAAAAAACGCTTTTGGGGTTGAACCGCCTGAAACGGCAATACTTGCCTGTCCCTTAGTTGCAATAGCGATTTTTAATAAATTAGCCACTTGTGTAGCAAAAATTTGATCGAGTTGTGCTCGTGACTCAAAAGTATTAAGGTGAAACATTACTCAACCCACTGGCGATCATCACGCGCAATTAATGAAATAGAAGAAACAGGTCCCCAAGAACCTGCCGCATAACTTTTTGGTTTTTCATTACTGGTTTGCCATGCATCAATGATGCTGTCAACCCAATGCCACGCCTGCTCTACTTCATCTCGGCGCACAAACAAGGATTGATTGCCATTTAATACTTCAAGCATTAAACGCTCATAAGCATCAACCACCCGTTTATCGGCATAAGCTTCTGAAAAACTTAAATCTAATTTGTTTTCCTGAATATTCATTTGTGACGCGATCCCAGGGATCTTATTCATCACTTGTAATTCCATGCCTTCATCAGGTTGCAAACGAATGGTTAATTTATTAGCCGGTAATTCACTGTAACTATCACTAAAAATATTATGCGGTTGATGCTTAAAGTGAATAACTATTTCACTGTGCTTTAATGGCATTCTTTTGCCAGTACGAAGATAAAAAGGCACGCCAGCCCAACGCCAGTTATCAATCTCTGCTTTTATTGCCACAAACGTTTCAGTGTGACTATTTTCTCTCGCGCCTTCTTCTTCAAGGTATCCTGGTACCGGTTGACCTTTCAAAAAGCCTTCTGCATATTGGCCTCGTACGGTTTTTTCTTTAACATTATTACGATTAATCGGCCGTAAAGCTTTTAGTACTTTAAGTTTTTCATCGCGAATGCTATCGGCACTTAAATCAGCTGGAGGCTCCATCGCCACTAACGATAAAATTTGTAGCAAGTGATTTTGCACCATATCGCGCATTTGCCCTGCTTCATCATAAAAGCCCCAACGTCCTTCTATACCAACACTTTCAGCAACGGTGATTTGTACGTGATCAATACAATTATGATCCCAATTTGTGGTAAATAATGAGTTAGCAAAACGCAAAACCAATAAATTTAATACCGTTTCCTTACCTAAATAATGATCAATGCGATAAATTTGCTTTTCATTGAAAAAACGAGAAACTTGATCGTTGATCATTTTTGAAGACTCTAAACAATGACCAATGGGTTTTTCCATCACCACGCGATCGTTATCTAGAATGAGATCGCTGTCATGTAAACCGTCACAAATCGCGCCATAAATCGCTGGTGGTGTTGAAAAATAATAAATTCGAGTGTTATTGTCTTGCGCTAACGTTTTCGCCAGACCTTTAAAACCATTAGTGGTACTGAAATCTAATTTATGATAAATAATACGTTGAATAAAACGAGCTAATACATCTTCATTTAGTTCTTCTTTTACGAATTTATGCAAATTATCGGTAATTAAAGTAACAAACGAAGAGGTGTCTATATCAGTGCGGGCAACACCAATAATGCGGCTGTCTTGGTGTAACAGCCCCGCTAATTCTAACTGGTACAAAGCAGGGAATAACTTTCTGCGAGAAAGATCTCCTGCGGCACCAAAAATAACAATATCACTAGCAGACTGGCAATCTAATTTATTCATTCGTATTGATCTCTAAATAAAATTCATTTCCCTTTAATTTGAAAATCATCAACGAATAAAAAAGCTTAATGAAAAATTCAAATCAATTGGCTGTGTGTAACTTAACTACATTTTAGCATAATTTAGCGTTTGTACCGGCATCAGTAAAGAACTTTCTGTAACTTTATTACAAAAATATTTAAAACAAGCTTTTTTACTGCTTTAAAAGATAAAATATGACGTTTATTTATTAAACGTTTGCTAATTTAACCTTGTTTGATTTATATTATGGCTAAATATGAAATAAAATTTCATAAAAACTGTTATTCCAATAGAAAAAATATTACAAATCAATCAGTATTATGGG
>CAZVPC010000060.1:0-3973 GCA_964629005.1 uncultured Pseudoalteromonadaceae bacterium
AGTCTAACCATCAAATTTATCTACTTTAGTGGGTTGTTTTTGATATTTAGTCGCACTATGTAACGGTTTAGTCGTGGTGGAATAGTCAGTTTTTTGAGAGGTTTTATGGTCTAAGTTATCAACAAATTTTGGTGGTGTTGAGCGCCCAACAGTAACATCACGAGTTTTACGGTTAACTTCACGTAATACTGGTTCTAAAGCCGTGCCGGTTAGCTCAAACTTAAATTCTGAAACAACCGTAGAGGTTAATACCTGATCAAGTGCAACCCCAGCTAAAAAAGTCACTGGATTTAGCGTCGATATCCATGCAAGTACCGGTAAACTTGAGGTTAAATTGGGCTTATACGACATCCTATAATCTAATTTTCCGGTGGTTAGTTGGGTATTACCTTTCATCACTAAATCACCCGCAGCCCCCTTCATTTTAGTATTATCAGTATACATAACACCATTTTTAAGATGAAAGTCACCTTTAATATGGGTATAAAACATGCCATCGCTAAAAATATCACGAAAATCAAGCGTCAGCTTTCTCACTAAAGAGCCTAAACTTAATACCGAGAATATTCGCGCGCCTTTATCACTAACATCCGCTAAATAACCATCACCTATTTTAGCGGTTAAATCGCCATTTAGATGAGCTAGGGTAAATGTTTGCGGACCACCCTCCCAATTAAGCGCATACTTAACTCGTCCGCCACTTTCTTTAATGGTTGATGCATAACCTAATTTATCTAATTCATGATCAATACTGGCGGTTTTAAATTGTCCCGTTAGTTGCGTTGTTGAACCTTGTTTATTATGTAGCCACGTGCCATCAAAGGTTAATTTGGTTTTACCGCGCTTGGCAACAAAATTGTTTAACGAGATCAGATCAGCTTGTTTGCGGCTGACTGAAAAGCTAACATCACCTAAATCTAATTCCCCCACGCTACAGCTAGCACAATGTACTTTCATCGGCGGAATATTGGCAAATAATTTATCTTCATTGCTGAATTGCTTTTCTTTTGCCACTTTTTTATCACTTTTAGTGACCGGAAAATGTAGGAAATCAGCTTCAACATCAATACCTTGTTCAGCCCAATCAGGAAAAAATTTAATTTGACTACGCGCTTCTTTCGCATTGAGTTGTAACAACCACCAACTGCGTTTATCAAGTAAATTAAAAGAAACATCGGTTAATTTTTGCCCCAAAAGTTCAAGTTGATCTATCGAACCTCTGATCCGCTCAGGTACTGGCAGTAATGGCGGAGCCGTACTTGTATTCAGTTTCGCCTGTAATTTAATACTATCGATAATATCGAGAACAAAAGGCCGCCATTGGTCAAATTTTACCTGTGCAAGTTTAGTGGTAATGTGAAATCCATCCATGGGTAATAACATTTTTTCGTCACCCAGCACTAAATGAGCGCGCGAAAAACTCGCTTTTTGATGATCTAAAACACCATAAAAGCTCAATTGTTTACCCAACTTAGCATCAATGGTTGATTGTGCTAAATCGCCTTTGGTTGTCGCTATTAGGTTAACGGTTTCACCAATAGGTTTACGATAAGGGCTAGGTAAATTCAAATTAACCGATTTTAGCTTTGAATTTAACGCAAATTGATAAGTAAAGTCGCCATTTTTTGGCATATATAATGACAATTCACCTTGCCAATTCACCGGACCAGAGGCATAAACATGCAACAAATTAGGTACTTGTTTTTGCCAATCGCGATCCAACCAATTCGCATCGATGCGAATTTTGGTCTGGTAATAATCCCCCGTGTTGTTGCCGTTAACAGCTAACGTCAAAGGTAAATCACGCCAATTCACAGTCAATTTTTTTACTGATATTTGATCATTTCTAAATTCAAGTTGGCCATTAACCTTACTAAATGACATGGCTGGCGACTGTAATTCAACATGGTTATTATTAAAATTAATGCGTCCTATTGCTAATGTTTCATTTGGATTTCTTAACGGCACCGATAGCGAAAATTGTCCATTAACCGGATGAGAAATAACCACTTGCGCCAAGGTTTTACCCACAGTATTTTTAAGCGGACTGTGTTGCATTAAACGCATTATTTTTTTAGGCGATGCATTAATGATATCCGCATTAATTTCAAGCTGTTGTTTACCGGATAGATCAGCTATCGCGGCTTTAACCCCAGCGACATTAATACCTGATAAAGAACCCGAACGTCCGGTAATTAACATGCTGTTATTGGTGAAATTTAAATTAGCATTAAATTTAGTAATTGCTGGCCATGCCGATTCAAACTTAAAAACACTATCAGCTAATTCCGCATTAACAGTAAAAATACCACTATGATCAGTAAAAGGAAACTGGGCTAATGCCCCATTAAACAATACCGTTGCTTGCGGTATTTTGCCACGCAAAAGACTGGCATTAAGATAATCCACTAGGTCTTCCCCCATCAACAAATGAGGGAAATAATATTTTACATTGTTAACATTGATATCTTTAAGTTGTGCAAACAACGATAATTTGGTTGCACTCTTTGTTGGCAACACTAACCCAGCTTGCCCCGTTAATTTTAACTCGGCTGAATTAAACACTAAATTGTTAGTGCCAATTTTCCAACCCGTTTGATCAAACACACCATTAACTGTCGCCGATAAATATTGATACGGCATGGGACGGATAAAATGCTGATCAAAGTCAAGCTGTCCTTGTTTCGCTTTGAGATCTAAACGCAAACGACCAGCAGACATTAACAGATCACCCGAAAGATGTTCGATCCCCGGAATGCCTCGATTATAAGCAAAGCTAATATCATCGAACTCCGCAGCGAGATCATAAAAATCTTTATGTTTTTGTAAAAAAATATTATGTAGTCGTCCGCTAGGTTTGGCGGCAGCTAATTGCTCAAGTAGTACTTTATTATTGGAAAAAAGCGGAAACAAGGGCGATATATGTTGTAATTGTATCGATGATAAGTAAGCCGACAACACGGATTTTTTCTGGCTTAATTGAACAACAACAGGTTGCCATGGTTGTTGATCTAAACTAAAATTCAACGGTGACGAACTTAACAGAAATTGTTCGCTGCCATCAATAAATTGTGCAGCAATATCCCCTTGTTGTAACCGAAGTTGATGGTTAACATTTTGATATTGCCAATTAATAGTGTTATTTCCCAGTTGCAGTTGCAACGTTTGGGCACTGCCACGCTTAAGAGCCAACCACGACTTAAAGCTGATTGACGAATCAATTTGATCACTATCAATTTTTAATACTTTTTCTAACCAAGGTGTTATATCTAAATTGTTACCTTCAAGATATATTTGTCCCGCTAAGTTAGCTTGGTTATTGCCCGTTAGGTTCAACTGAAGTTTTAGGTTTTTGGCACTTAAATTACCAAAAACAACATCGCCTTGGGCATGATGTCGATGAGCAATATTTTTCCATGCAAGTTGATTAATAACAAGTTTATGTCGCTTTTTTTGACTTGTTTGTACAATAATTTGGCTTTGTTTAACTGAGAAATGCTCAACTTGAGTTAAAAATAAATCGGTGATCCTAGTGATGGTAGCAACATTATTGTTACTTGATTTTGAAGAAAATGCGCCCTGCTGAACAAAAACCTTAGCTCCCGTTAAGGTAAAGTTATTGGTGATAAATTGTCGTGCTTTAATACTCGACCAAAAATCAATGCTAAAATCAATTCTATCAATAAAAATACTGGCATGTTTTGATTCTAATAAATTAACATTTTCGGCAACTAAACTGGGTCCTAATTTATGCCAGCCCGCATTTAAATTGCCAATTACAATATTAATTTTGTAGGTATCATTTAAGTAGTTTTGAAAAGTTAATCGATAATTTTCAGCATAAGGTAGCATTAAACGCAACGCACTGATCAACACAGCCGAGAGCACCAACAAAATTGCCACAACTTTGTAGAGGCGATTTAACCAACGATTTAGAACCTTCGAAACACTCATCTAATTTTCATCATTACTT
>CAZVPC010000060.1:4073-12317 GCA_964629005.1 uncultured Pseudoalteromonadaceae bacterium
ATTTAACCAACGATTTAGAACCTTCGAAACACTCATCTAATTTTCATCATTACTTACATCATTACCACATCGAACTGCTCCTGATTATACATTGGCTCAGTTTGAATTTTGATTTGCTTACCAATAAAAACTTCTAGCTCGGCTAAATTATGAAATTCATCATTCACCAATGATTCACTAACCAATGAAGCCGCATAAACAATAAATTTATCGGCGTCATGGGCACGATTTACCCGCACAATTTCACGTAAAATTTCAAAACAAACTGTTTCAACAGTTTTTAAATTACCACGTCCGGAACAAGTTAAACATTCGCCGCAGAGCACATGCTCTAAACTTTCTCGCGTTCGTTTTCGCGTCATTTCAACTAGACCTAATGGCGAAAATCCGTGAATATTAAACTTAACATTATCTTTAGCTAACGCCGTTTCTAAACTATGTAACACGCGTTTTTGATGTTCCTCATCATTCATGTCAATAAAATCGATAACGATAATACCGCCTAAATTTCGTAACCGTAACTGTCGAGCAACAGCCTGCGTCGCTTCAATATTAGTATTAAAAATAGTTTCTTCTAAGTTGCGATGACCAACAAAAGCACCGGTATTAATATCAACGGTGGTCATTGCTTCAGTTTGATCAATAATTAAATAGCCCCCTGATTTAAGGACTATTTTACGATGCAATGCTCGTTGAATTTCAGCTTCAACATCAAAAATATCAAAAATAGGTCGTTCACCGGGATAACATTCAAGTACTGCCGATAATTCAGGAATAAACTCATTAGTAAATTCTAACAATTGTTCGAATGTTAACTTCGAATCAACCCTAATTCGTTCAAGCTCAACACCAACAAAATCTCGAAGCATACGAAAAGCGAGCGATAAATCTTGGTAAATTGCCATTTTGGTTTGTTTGCGTTCTTTACGCTCTTGTACTTTATGCCACACCCGCCGTAAAAATTCAGCATCATGTTTAAGTTCTTCTTTACCCGCACCTTCGGCGGCCGTACGCACAATAAAACCATGACTGTCATCACAATAAGGGGTAACAATGTCTTTTAAGCGTTTACGTTCTTCAACCTCATCAATACGCTGCGAAATACCCGCATGACTTGCATTAGGCATCAACACCAAATAACGAGACGGTATAGTTAGCTCAGTCGTTAATCTAGCCCCTTTGGTGCCTAGCGGGTCTTTAACCACTTGTACCATAATAAACTGCCCTTCATGAACAAGGGTGCGAATATCGGCGGTAGACTCAGAATTTATTTCATTCTCGGCGAGCAACAACTTAGAGCTAATATCTGAGGCATGCAAAAAGGCCGCTTTCTCTAAATTAATATCAATAAATGCAGCTTGCATACCGGGTAAAACGCGGATCACTTTGCCTAAATAAATATTACCGACTAAACCACGTTTTGCTTCGCGCTCGATATGAACTTCTTGTAAAACACCATTTTCGATTAAAGCAACGCGAGTCTCACTCGGTGTTACATTAATTAATAATTCACCAATCATAATTGATCCAAATTTTTTAATTCATACCCAAACAACCTGTACATAAACCTAGAATAAAGTTGCTTGGGTATAATGTTATTGCGCTTCCGGTGATTTAGAGACAAAGATCAACGGTTGGTTCACATTAACTGATCATAAAATGACGTCGCACTTTTCGTAATAACAAAAATACCCAAGGCCAAACAATGATTGCCGTGATCACTGGGTATAAGTAACTGATCAAAAAAGGAACTTCAGTTAGAAAATGTTCAAACCAAAAGGTTAATAAATTATACAATGCCGCTAACACACCCACGATCAAGGCTTGTTGCCACAAAGAAAAATTGCGAATTTTTTGATAATTAGATGCCGAAATATAAATAACAACGGCCATTGCTGCGCCATGCACGCCTAAAACGGAACCTAAAAGTACATCAATAATAAGCCCTAAGATCCAAGCAGTAAAAACGTTTACCTTACTTGGTAACGCCAAACTCCAATAAACCGCTACCAATAATACCCAATCAGGTCTAAAGGCATCAACGGTGATCGGCATCGGCATGATCGTTAACATTAAAGCCAACAGTAAAGTAACTAAGATCATGAAACCGTTTTTAGCCAACATTATTGCACACCACGCCTAGGTGATTTTTTATGTGCTTTTGCTTTTCGTTTTGAGATGGGCTTTGATGAAAAAATACTTTGATGTTTTTCCGGCCACAGCAACAACAAATAGCGCAAGCGATCTATTTTAGCAATGGGTTCACTCACAACTCGAGCAAATGGTCTTGATTCGTCTTGAGTAACACTGATCACCGTTGCAACAGGGTAATCTTCGGGAAATTTACCGCCTAATCCCGAAGTGACTAAAATATCACCCCGATGAATATCAGTGCTATGAGGCACGTAATTTTGAACTAAACGATCTAAATGCCCTGAACCAGAAGCAATCAAACGAATGCCATTCCGTTTTATCCTAACGGGGATCGCATGAGTTAAATCGGTTATCAGTAAGACCCGACTTGAACTTGTGCCCACATGTAAAATTTGCCCAACAATGCCTTGCTCATCTAACACGGGTTGCCCTTCATAAGCACCATCGTTAGTACCACGATTAATAACAATTTGTTGACTATAGGGATCGTTATTCACCGAAATAATTTCAGCAACCATCTTTTTTATATTGGAACGTAGTGGCGAGGCAAGCAATGAACGCAAACGATTGTTTTCTCGTTTTATAACCTCTAATTCTAATAACTGTTGGTTAAATTTAAGCTCGTTTATTTTAAACTCTTGATTTTGTTTGATTAATTTGTTTCTAGTGGTGGCATTTTCAACTGCCCAAGTCATAATTTGTTTAGGGGTATTAGCCATATATTGCAATGGACTAACTAACGATTGTAAATAACCACGAACCGAATCGAAGCTGCCCATTTTATGATCAAAAAAAATCAACATTGCCGATAAAATCAAGACAAAAACAAGACGATATTGTGGTGATGACTGATTCTTAAAAATAGGATCCAATTAACGAATTACCTTAAAGGTTTATTTATCGTGATGATCAAAATCAATGCGTTTAATCTGGCGCTTGGCTTAGCGCGACTAAAGTCTCGCCTACGTCCCGCCCACTTAGCGCGACTGAAGTCCCGCCACGGTTTATATTTCGTCTACATCAGATTACTCGTATGAAAACAGATCGCCGCCATGCATATCAATCATTTCTAACGCTTTTCCACCACCCAAAGCAACACAAGTTAGCGGATCATCGGCAACCACAACAGGAATACCGGTTTCTTCCATTAACAAACGATCTAAGTCTTTTAACAATGCGCCACCACCCGTTAAAACCATACCGCGCTCTGATAT
This sequence comes from uncultured Pseudoalteromonadaceae bacterium, assembly GCA_964629005.1. Lineage (GTDB taxonomy): Bacteria > Pseudomonadota > Gammaproteobacteria > Enterobacterales > Alteromonadaceae. The sequence continues at coordinate 7,442 of CAZVPC010000060.1, forward strand.
GTCAGAGGCTAGTTCTGGTGGTGATTGTTCTAAAGCGACCATAATAGCACTCACAATGCCCGTTAATGGTTCCTGCAAGGCTTCTAAAATTTCATTACTATTTAACGTAAAACTCCGTGGTACCCCTTCAGCTAAGTTGCGCCCACGCACTTCAATTTCTACTAATTCTTCACCCGGATAAGCAGAGCCGATTTCATGTTTAATACGTTCAGCGGTCGCTTCACCAATTAAACTACCAAAGTTACGGCGTACATAGTTAATAATAGCTTCGTCAAATTTATCGCCACCAATGCGTACCGAAGAAGAATAAACAATACCATTCAATGAAATAATGCCCACCTCAGTAGTACCACCACCAATATCAACCACCATAGAGCCGGTGGCTTCAGATACTGGCATTTCAGCACCAATGGCGGCTGCCATAGGTTCATCAATCAAATAAACTTCACGCGCACCAGCACCCATAGCTGACTCTCGAATAGCACGACGTTCAACTTGGGTAGAACCACAAGGAACACAAACTAAAACCCGAGGACTTGGTCGCAAAAAATTATTACTATGAACCTGTTTGATAAAATATTGCAGCATTTTTTCAGTAACAAAAAAATTAGCAATAACACCATCTTTCATCGGCCGAATTGCTTCAATATTTCCCGGAGTTCTACCTAACATTTGTTTAGCCGCTGTACCAACAGCCGCAACACTCTTTGAACCACCAGCACGATCTTGTCGAATAGCAACTACTGAGGGTTCATTTAAAACAATGCCTTGGTCTTTAACATAAATCAAAGTATTAGCGGTGCCTAAATCAATAGATAAGTCATTGGAAAACATGCCGCGTAATTTTTTAAACATAAATGTAAATTGCCTTTTATCTGTGGTTATAGCAACCGTACTCGTGTTTGCTGCCAATCTGCCTGAGCTTTAAATTGGTAACAAATTTGATCTGCGAGGATCAAATCACACAAATATATTAAATTTTAAATAATTGTCTAATAATACCCGAGTATTAAAGGGATGTGTTGTTAGAATTAAAAAAAGGGGCAAAAAAAGGTGTTTTTTTTAGTAAAGTAAAAAATCTCCCCTTTAATTTCAGCCAATGCTCAGCAAGCGCAACCATTAACCGCATTCTTTTGAGTAAACCAACCGCTAAAAAAAGCTAATTATTGACTTCGCGCCAATAAATCACCCGATCATTACCACGAAACAAGCCAAAAGTAGCAATTGCCGAAGGGTTATTATCGTATACCCCATTGCCATTCCAATCAAATTGTAACCACGGAAAGGTACTATAAGTAACACCAATTTGACCTTGATTGCCAGCCGGTACCGCCTGTAATTTAATGGCTGAATTTACCCCTGCATTAAATAACCCTGAGACCGCATTTTTACCCGACAGGGCAAAATTCAACGTCACGGTAGCAAGAGTGAGATTATTTGAATTGTAACTACTGCAATTATCATCAACATTAGTCACAAATAAACCACTACTGGCAAAATATTCTGCGGAAAGAAACTGGGCTATGTTGGCTGTTTCAGGGCCAAAACTATTGGCAAGTGCCATACGTCCAAAACGTACTTCAACGCCAGTCGGTGTTGCCGTTGCGGTGCTACTTGCTAACACACCATCAGCATCGGTGATCGAATTTATCAGCAACGGAATTTCAGCACTATACGGTGCTATTTTAGCATTAGCGTCATGGCTATAGGTAAAATGATCTAACGGACTCAGTGTATAATCAAGTATGCCACCAATGGGTTTTCCCGTATTCACTTCAATTATAGTCCCCGCAGATAAACTACCCGTTAAAGAAGTTAAAGCACTGTTGCTGCCTAGCTGATTAGCATCGACGGTTGGGCTGGCAATATTTATTCCTGTGTTTAACAAGCGCATAAAACCTTCGCCACCAACATTAGTATAATTTTGGGTAATATCGGCAGAAGTACTGCTATTAGCATTATAAGCGGTAATTCTAAGTACCGGAGCAGTTGCGTAACCAATAGCGCCAACCGTTTGGGTGGCCTCATCACGTTGCCCCGAATATACCCAAGAACCTAAACCACAAGTTCCGGTTAACGTGCCTTGTGTTTGCACTGTCTGTACAAAATGATCAGGAATAAAACGTCCAACATACGGCACTGTACTAGTAACATTACTGGTTCCTATATATCGATTATCACTAAGATTAGCATCAAATTGCAAAATACCTACTTCTGCCCATGATAGATCGCTACGAGTAGCCACACCATTTACAAACGACGAAAAGGTATTATTAACTAAGCTTGGGTTATTTCCAGATGCAGGAGCAACTAAGCTATTGGTGATAACCACGGTTTCAGGATTTAATTCATTACCAAAATTTGGCGTTACAACATTGTTACTCAATAAAGCATTAGAGTCGGGCTTGGCATCATTATTAACATCGTCCCCTGCTTGCCATTGCATTGCTGATATTGACGTTGAAAAAGTTTTTCCTGCTTTAATAAATACCCCTCCCGTTGCATTTTGTGCGGCGGGATTAGCACTAACATTGACATAAAAACCTAACGGTCTCACCACAAACGCATTGCTGCTTCCCGTCATAAAATTACCTGAGGGTGAGCCGTTAACAGGGATATTATAGCGAGCAAACAATTGAATTCGACCTGCATCAGGATAACTAAAAGTCATCGCGGCTGAATTAGTGACATTACTACCAAAGTTAAACGTTAGTGGGGTATAACTCAGTGTGGCCGCATTATTTAAGGTGTTGATGTTAGTGCCATTAATATTGACACTCAGCCCTGCACAACTAGTTGGATTAGGGCATTTTGCTGCCATTTCAATAGCGACATTACTCGTTAGCGCCGCTTCACATGCGCCAGTAATAGGATTGGTTTGTATTGCTTGCAGAGCTAAATTGGCGGCATGATAACCGATATTAGAGGGTTTAGCTGATAATTGGGTGGGAATATTTGTCACCTTGCCATCCACTAAAAATCGAAAACCTGAATCCGCAAACACTAAACTACAACTGTTGGTGGTGCCGTTATTACATACCGTGGCATTGCTCGGTGTTACGCTCGGATTAACCAACGACAACAATACCGGCTCTGCTATTGTATGGGTAATATTTACCGTAGCTGAACCAACAACGGTAGTAGTTACCTTAGTTACACCATTGCCTTGCAAGGTAATACTAATAGCATCGGCACTCAGCACTGAACAACCAATATCGGCACACGCTTTAATGGTAACCGGTTCAACATCACAAGTTAGCCCCGTGCCATCATGAATAATTTCATAATGATCAAGCGACGGTAAACAACTATTATCGGCCATATCGGCTTGAATTTCGGCTTGTGTTAATACTTTATTATAAACACGTACTTCATCAAATTGACCATTAGCGGAGGCAAAGGATGGTAACGATGGATCACCATTTGCACCATACGTTGAGGCATTATCACCAAAAACTATTTTGCCTAAATCTTTGATCGCACCGTTAGTATTTTCAATATGGGTACTCAGTAAATTACCATCTACCCACAGTTGAAACGTATTGGTACTATAATTCCATGCTGCGGTAACATAATACCAAGTATTAGCACTGCGTACCGAAATGGGCGGTTCATCAAACCAAAAATCACTATCGGCTGAATCTTCAAATGCAAAGCGCAACCGACCGTTAGATTGAATTTCTAAGGAAAAATATTTATTGGCGGCTCCTAACCCCTTATCTTTACTAGCATCAAATAAAATACGCTCACCGCCGTTATACCCACCAGAATCCCAGCTAGTATTACTTTTATACCAAAAACTGATCGTGCCTTTTACCCCCACATCTTTATCAAGATCTAATGCTGATTTAAAGGCATTACTCGTTGTTGAAGTTAAATTACTCCCATTACTATCAAAACCACGGCAATATTTTCCTGCGGTGATCGAAATACCGCCCTTGTTTTCACCATTCTTTAAGTTACTACTGGTATCCGTAATGCCTTGTGCAAAACTAGTTTGTTCAAATTGATATAAACCAATTAAATTATTACAAACAACCGTTTTTCTGCTGCCACCATCAAAATCTCTTTGTGATTTTTGATTTTGATAAATCGTGTTTATTTCAGTCGCCGTGAGTACTTCTTGAAACACCATAAACTCATCTAATGGCGCTCGAAATCCTTGCGCACTTGCGGTATTAACGCGATCAAATGAGGTGCCAATATATTTTAATGTGCCCGCAGGTGCACGATTAACCGTATCAACTAAAACGCCATCTACATATAAATTAGTTTTACCACCGACATAAGTTAACGCTAAGTGGTGCCACTTACTATCAAGCCCTGCAAAAGAATAGGTGCCTAAGGTAGCGCCCTTGGGTGAAAGACTATAAACGCCCCAGCGCCAACCATTGTTACGATCAAGATAGAGTAAATCACCTCCTGCTTGCATTGAACCGAGAATAAAATAGCGACTATTGGCTGTTGAAGTTGGTTTTTTAAACCAACTACTAATACTGAAATTTGCATTTAACGTAATAGCGGTATCAATGTAGTGACTATAAAGACTAAAATCGGCCGCATTGTTTATTTGCCCTATTGCGGTTGTAGCTATACCGTTATGACTTGTTGCCGGATATGTTTTTTGCTTATCTGCAACGTCTGAAACGGCACCAGTAAAAGTACATTCGTCAAAACGATATTCAGCAATCGGTTTAACCAACCGGCAGTTGTTACAATACACCGCTAAATTATCAGCAAATACACCATCATCGTTATCATAGGAAAAAATACCAATATCATTGAGTAGCGGTTGTTCTGTGGCGCTATATAGTTGTGCCACATCATTCACACACACTGCTGTTCCTTGCGTGTTCACCACCACCTTTAAATTAAA
>CAZVPC010000060.1:12417-14816 GCA_964629005.1 uncultured Pseudoalteromonadaceae bacterium
AGTTTACCGCCAGATATAGACCAAATCACATTTTGATTTTCTGATGGTGACTGCAATAACGTTTCACCAGGCCAATTACTGACCGCTCGATTAAAATTAGCCGTTTTCCAATTATGATTTATTTGACTAAAGTCATCTGATAATACTAATGCAGGTAAACTGCCCGCGCTGCACGAAATAGGAATAGGCGCGGCAATTGCTTTAAAAAAGATGAGGGATGTAAAAAGCAATAGCAAGACAACGGGGGCTACTAATTTTTTACAGTTGCTCATAAACTTCTCGCCTCAACTTGCACGGAACGACTACTGAGCACAATCGCAGCACTGTTCACGGTTAAAGTGCCACTTCCACAAGTACCTATACTCTTTAAACGATAATACTTAACACTATTGTGCGTAATATAATTACTACAAGTAACGACCGCAGAACACTGATATAAGCCAGTAATGGTAGAAAAATTATAATTTGCGGTAAATGGCGTAGCTGGAGGTGCTGGGCAAGTAAACGTTGGTGGCGCAGCATTTAATGGAAATAGCTTTTGTAGTTGCCCTTGCATGCCAGAATTCGCGGCTGCCAATGCCCGCGTACCTAAAACTTCTTGGGCGACCGCCTCGCTACTGGTTGACATTAACTCCACCATAGTGGTGCCAAGCAACATAATGACTACCATGACGAACACCGCTAAAATTAGCGCACTGCCGCGTGGCTTCGGTAGTTGAGAAGATTGATTGATTAAACACTGTTTACTGTAATGATCAGCAGCCATCAAACATTGCGATACTTTAACTAAATTATAATTATCAAGGTAACGTTAAGTTATTAAATAAGCAATTAAATTTGATCACTTCACGTTAAAAAACAAAAAGCTGGGCAAACTACAGAGTCGTATTTCTTTTTAATCGGAACGCCAAAGCAAATAAACCTATAGCGAAAATAAATAATGTGGAGGGTTCAGGTACAGGCTGACTTTGCGTTTTTGATTTACGCACATAAATGGTGTTGATTGGTTTATAGCTACCCATAAAACCTACAAATCGGGGATCAACTCTCCAATCGCTAGTAAAAGGATTGTTCATGCCACCAATAATACTTGCTGATGTATTCCAAAAATTAAACGCTTCTATTGGATTACCACCACTATCTAAAAACAAGTCTTGTAAAGATTTTCCTTGTATAGTAGCAAGGTTGCTTAAATATTCACTTACAGAAATTTGAGAATTAAATAAATCTTCATAAAAAAACCAATTTTCTTGATTATAACTAGGTCCCATCAACTGATTTGACAAATATGGATTACATGCGCTCTTTTGAGCGAGTGTTGTTGGTTGATATACGGTCGAAGTATAGGCATCAAAATTGAAATCACTACCATCAACGTTGGTAGGCTGACAAGCATAAAACTGGATGTTAATGGACGATGCCCAGACCCAATCGTAACCAGCTAAACTGATATATTGAGTATTAGATATGGGAGCCGTCCATGGTTTGGTGATCACACCAGCTTGAGACGATACAGAGATAAAGCAAAAAAATACTAGTAAATATTTAGTCAATCTTAACAAAGGATAACTCCTATTTAATACAACATGACATTCAAACAAAAGCATGCAAAAAACAAACCAACAACAAATAATTGTTATTTATTAGCATCATATGAAAAATATTAATATCAAAACAACTGATGTGTAAAATTTGCTGACAGTTAAAGTAATCATGGAATGTTTTTCAACTGAATTTCATTATCAAAAACTACATCTTCATTATTATAGTTAAAATGAAGTTTTATTTGAACAACCGCATTTCGTTGCAAAGTTGCTTGCTCTACAGAAAAAGGTACTTCTACACTATTAAAGTTTGCTAATTTTTCTGCCATTAATGCACCATTGGCACCAATAGGAATATAATAAAAACTATTACCTAAAAAATAATTATCATACCGATATAAACCATTAACCACCACACAATAAGTTACGGGGCTTTGCGCTATGTATAACCTTTTTGTGGGTGATTCATCCTTGAAAGTCATAGCTTGATCTAAATTTAAATCCCAAGTTGTCGATGAAACGGGTTTAGTCACATTATTTAGACCAATTAACTTACCAATAGCAGAGGTTGGATTAGCATATACATCACTGGTATTAAGTGGATAAACACTTATTGTATTTAAGCATGGTGATGCACATTGAAAGTCAGCTCCCACTTGATCGATAAAAGGTATCACAGTAATTTTATTTGCTGCTGGTTCGGGCGATACAGGAATATCGACATAGGTTGTACTTGCAATTATAGGCACAAATTCAATACATTGAAAACCTACTGATGGAGCTCCTAATGATGGTTTTAGCCGCACACTGTTAGGTACAGCATTTCTGATTTCGCGGTTTAAACGCTCGATAGCG
>CAZVPC010000061.1:0-14578 GCA_964629005.1 uncultured Pseudoalteromonadaceae bacterium
TTCTACTGATGAAAATATTACTGTTGTACGGTAGTTAACAATGGTTAAAATTTGCCTCTGTTGCAATATATTCATGCTACTTCAATACATCTATTTCATAACGTCAGAGCAATTCGTCGACCTAGCCAATATGATTAATCAAGTTCTTGAATGGTAATACCTATCAAGTAACTGTCAGGACTTTCTTCAACGATACGAACAACTTTACCGCACGCATCAAACGCTTGCACATTGTTATTTAACGATTCGATTTTCATCCGCACTTCTGTCGACATTTCTAATGGATGGTTCATTTCAATAGCCATACCTGTCGCACTTAAATCCCGACAAGTAGCAAAAAATTGGCTATTAGCTTCATCATCAATTACCGTGATCACTACTTCACTATTAAGTAACATTCGATAAAAGTTACGCTTATCATCATAATTGATCATTTTTTTTCCTTAAATTATATCGTTGATTACAAATTAATTGCCAAGCCAGCACTCTTTATACTAACCCACACTTTATCTGTCAAATCTATCCACTTAATGCGTAAACACTTTAAATTTATTGCTAATTCTTTTTACCGAAATAGGATACGCTGTACCTAAATTTTGTGCAAAAAACGAGATCCTTAATTCTTCAATCATCCAACGTAATTCGATAAGATCCTTACTTAAAACAGTGTTCTTAGACTTTGTTTTCTGAAGTAAATTTTCATATTGTGCTATTACTTTTTCAATTTCAAGCATTTTTAGTCGATCTTGATTAACGTCAATGGTTAACTTTTCTAAACGTCGTACTATGCCTCGTAAATAGCGCACTACATCATCAAGTCTATCCACACCAATTTCGGTAATAAAACCTTTAAAGATCAAATGCTCTAATTGGTTTTTTATATCACCATGCGCTTGAATAATATTAAGACTAACTTTGCCTTTAAGTTTTTTACGAATATCATGACTTAAACTTAACGCCTGCTCTAACTTTATCGCTGTCGTTAATACACAATCCGCAATCTCAGCACGTACAAGATCACGCGCTTTGTTAAAGTCTCGCTCGTTTCGTGGCAGGTTTGGCATTTGTGTTAGCAAATAACGACAAGCACCGCTAACACAATCATTCAATAAATCAGCAATAGTGCCAAACGGGTTAAAATACAGGCCTAACTTAGCTTTATTCGGTAATTTTTGTTGTAGATATTTAATTGGTGACGGGATATTTAATAAAATTAATCGACTCAAGCCATTTAACATCGCTTGCTCAGCTAAGTCTTGCTGCTCAAATAACTCTATTGCGACACTATTTTTGTGATCAACCAAAGCGGGAAAGGCTTTAATGGTGATATTCGCTATTTTCTTCTCATAGCCTGTCGGTAATTCACCAATATTCCAAGCGATAATATCGGCTTTTTCTATACCCTTATCAGCTATTTTTTGGATAGATTGTTTAACTTTACCTTGCAGTTCATTTCTAAGTTGTTCTAAATCTCGTCCTTGTTTAAGTAATTTATTTTTTTCATTAAGTACTTTGAAATTCATCGTTAAATGCATGGGCAATTCAATACCTTGCCATGCATCCTCAGGTAAACGCACGCCTGTCATTCTTAATAATTGTTTAGCTAGTGCTTGTTGCAACGACAGTTTGAAAAGATCAGCTTGATCAGCAAAAGCGCTTAAGCAAGCCTCGGCATAGTTGGGTGCAGGCACAAAATTACGCCGTAAATTTTTGGGTAACGCCTTAATTAGGGCGATGATCAACTCAAAACGCATTGCTGGGATAAGCCAATCAAAGCCCGTATTTTCAACTTGATTTAAAATTCCAACTGGAATAGTAACCGAAATACCATCGTCTATATCACCGGGGCTAAAATGATAACTTAAGGGTAGCGTTAATGAACCTTGTTGCCAAAAATCGGGATGATCATTTTTTGATAATGTTGTTGCCGACTCTTTTAATAAAAATGCTTGGCTAAAATGTAATTGTTTAGGCGCTTGCTGCTTGGCTTTTTTCCACCACGCTAAAAAACTGGTTAAACAAACAATATCTTGCGGTATTTTTTGCTGATAAAATTCAAATAACTGTTCTTCATCAATTAAAAAGTCTTTACGCCGTGCTTTTTGTTCCATTTTTTCAATTGCATTAACACAATCCTTATTGTGTTGAAAAAAGGCTTCATTTAAAGAACAATCACCATTAACTAAGGCCTCACGAATAAAAATTTCACGACAAATTTGCGCTTCAATATTTTTAAAATTAACTTTGCGTTTAGCGACAATAATTAAACCGTAGAGCGATACTTGCTCAAACGCCATGACCGCACCTTGTTTTTTTTCCCAGTGTGGTTCGCTGTATGTGGTTTTAGTTAAATGTTGTGCTAAAGGCTCAAGCCATAACAAATCAATTTTTGCTGCCATACGAGCAAATAAACGGCTTGTTTCCACCAATTCAGCGGCCATTAGCCATTTAGGTGATTTTTTTGCAATACCAGAGCCGGGAAAAATATAAAACTTACTACCGCGCGCGCCTTTATATTCACGGTTTTCATCCAGTTGACCAACATGACTTAATAAGCCCGATAAAATTGCTTGGTGAAGATTATCACTTTGTTGTTTTATTTTTTTGTTGCTTGCTTCATCAATATTATCGTTAAGTAACGTTAGTGCTAAACTTTGCCCTAATGGCATTTTTAGCTCTTTAAGTGTTTGTTTTAACTGGCTAACAATATCTTGCCATTCACGTAAACGGACATAAGAGAGAAACTCTTTTTGACATAAACGGCGAAATTGATTATGGCTTAATTGTTGTTGCTGTTGATTAATATACAACCATAAATTTAACAAACTAATAAAATCAGACTCTTTATCTTTAAAACGATTATGTTTTTCATCTGCCGCTTGCTGTTTCTCCATGGGTCGTTCACGCGGATCTTGAATACTCAACCCTGCGACAATAGCGATCATCGCCTGCGCATTACCACTATTAACTGCGGTTAATAGCATTTTAGCCAAGCGCGGATCAATAGCAAATTTAGCTAACAAACGCCCTACTTTGGTTAATTTTTCACGGCTTTGGCGAGAATTATCAACGGCGGCTAATTCTTCGAGTAAACGTATACCATCATTAATATTACGATTGTCGGGTGGTTGTACAAAAGGAAAATCGCTAATTTCACCTAGATCTAATGCCAACATTTGCAAAATAACGGTAGCTAAATTGGTTCGTATAATTTCAGGATCGGTAAATTCGCTACGGTTATTAAAATCGTCTTCACTATACAAACGAATACAAAGCCCTGCTGATACACGACCACAACGACCAGAACGTTGATTAGCACTGGCTTGTGATATCGCTTCAATGGGTAAACGTTGTACTTTAGTGCGATAACTGTACCTTGAAATGCGCGCAGTACCAGGATCAATAACATATTTAATACCCGGTACAGTTAATGAGGTTTCTGCAACGTTAGTGGCAAGTACAATATTACGACCACGGTGCGGCGCAAAAATACGGTTTTGCTCCTGCACCGTTAAACGAGAAAACAAAGGTAAAATACTGGTATTTCTTAAATTTGCTTTTTCTAGCGCATAAGCGGTATCACGAATTTCACGCTCACCATTTAAAAATATTAAAATATCACCATAACTTATGCTAGATAGCTCATCAACGGCAGCTAGAATGCCAGAAATAATGTCTTGATGATCAAGCGCTTCATTATTCTCTTTAAGCAGTGGTCGGTAATGAATTTCAACCGGATAAGTTCGCCCTGACACTTCAATGATCGGTGCTTTGTTACCTTTAGCATCAACAAAATGCTCAGCAAAGCGCTGTGGATCAATGGTAGCAGAGGTGATGATCACTTTAAGATCGGGGCGACGTGGTAGTATTTGTTTTAAGTAACCTAAAATAAAATCAATATTTAAGCTGCGCTCATGGGCTTCATCAATAATAATAGTGTCGTATTGGCGCAACAGGCGATCTTTTTGCATTTCAGCAAGTAAAATTCCGTCGGTCATTAACTTAATGTAACTGCGCTCACTCACTTGATCGGTAAAACGCACCTTATAACCAACCACATCCCCAACTTTACTATTTAATTCTTCCGCAATACGGCTAGCAACCGTTCGAGCGGCAATTCGTCGAGGTTGCGTATGACCAATCAAACCATCGACACCCCGACCCAGTTCTAGGCAAATTTTAGGGATTTGTGTGGTTTTGCCTGAGCCAGTTTCTCCTGCAATGATCACCACTTGGTTATGTTTTATTGTTTTGGCAATAATATTAACATTGTGTGCAATGGGTAAATCGGGATAATTAACGGTCGGGCTATTTTTTATTTTAACTTGCTTCGCGGCTATTGATGCTTTAATCGCCTTGCTTATATTTATTAATGCCTGTGTTTTTTTTGTTTCATCGGTTATTTTTTTTAATGAAAACAAACGTTTTTTCAGCCGACCATGATCGCAATTTTTAGTTTGTTTTAATAATGAGAACAGTGACTTTAATGAAGGTGGTTGGAATGATGATGGTTCATTCGTTTCAGATGATGATTCAACAGCAGGCAAAATAATTCCGATTTTCTATAATATAAATGGTGGACTAATATAATAAGTGCTGCAGTATAACAAACGAGTAACAATTTTTTACTTTTAAAGCGAATAATATTTTGTTAACCTGCGCTCTAGATTTTAATGTGATAAAAATCAAATCAATTCTATTTCACGGAATTATAATATGGTTAATAAAGTTTTACTGTTTATCTTGATAGCTCTGATTGCTGTGCAATCGGTCGATGCTGTTGCAGATGCGGTAAAATTCCATCAACCAGACACGCCATATAGCGAAGCAGACTATTTTGTTAGCCCTAATATAGATCAAATAATTGATACCCTTGCCACTAACAATCAGTCATCAACCGATGAAAGCACGTTAGATCATTGTTGTTATTGCCATGGCGTTAGCAGTGGCGTTTTCACTGATCATTCGTTAGCTTTTACGGCTATTTCTGGGGAAGCAAACTTAACTCGTAGCCAACTTTCTTATATTTCTCAATTAATAAGCCCTAATTTACGTCCACCAATCGTTTAACTCATTGTAATTATTCGCTAAATTTAAAGCCGATCAATTACTCAAATATAAACAATAGTTTTAAAAATTATTAATAACACTATTTACAAATAATCATTTGTATCAATTTTCGTTATTAGATTTTAATTTGATCATGAGTTCATATAATGACATTTTTTAACAAAAAACTGACGATGGCAATTATTTGCTTCAGTCTACCGGTCACCGTAACGGCGACACAAATAAACACCTTAGCTACCACGGCGATAAGAAGTAAACCAAGTTCGTGGTTAGCGCAACAAGTTAATCAACATCCCGAGATTGTTGCAGCTAAAGAGACCATGAATGCGGCGTTTTCTCGTGCTGATGGACGTAAAAAAGCACTTTATAATCCCGAATTAGCCACCGATTATGTCCGTGAAGGTATCTACAATAATTTTAGCGTAGGCATCAACCAAACAATTGATTGGTCAGATAAACGTAGCATTAGAACACAGCAAGCCAATGTTAGTTTAATTGTTGCGCAACAGCGTTTTAATTATCTCGTTCAAGCAAAAATTGCGCAGGCATTACAAGCATTAATTACTTGGCAAGCCGCAAAAGAACAAGCTGATATTGCATTATCACAAGAAAAACAATTGGACTCACTGCTTAATCTAGTTACTGAACGTGAAAAAGCTGGAGATTTAGGTCAAGTTGACGTTGAGCTTACTTTTTTAAGTTTGTCGCAAAGGTTAAATAATACGGCACAAGCGCAAGTACAATTAAAACGAACAACGGCTAAGGTTAAAGAACTTTTACCTGACTGGACACCCGATAAACACATATTACCAGCGCAAGGTTTAACCATTGCTAATGATCAAAGTTCAGCTGTAATTAAAAAGCAGTGGCTTGAACAACATCCGTTAATTATGGAAGCAAAAGCCCAATGGCAAATGAGTAAAGATGAAGCCCAATTAGCGTTACTTGCAACCAAAGCAGACCCAACCATTGGTGTTAGTGTTGGTCAAGTAGATAATGATAATGCCTTCGGTCTCACGTTTTCAATGCCTTTAAATATCCGCAATAATTTTAGTGCTGAAGCGCGAGCTGCCAACCAACAAGCTATCGCCGCAGAATCAAATTTTAGAGCGATATTTCGTAAACAAAAATTTTCCATACAAGCAAGTACTGATACTTTAGCCGCTTATAAAAAGCACTATCAACGTTGGCAACAACTAATGCAAGGTCGAGGTGAACGTAGTAAAGATTTGCTACAAAAGCAATGGCAAAGTGGTGATATGAGCACAACTGAATATTTACTTGCCTTGCAGCAACGTGCTGACGGTTTAAATGCAGGTATTGAACTGAAAAGTCAATTTTACTTGAGTCAAGTCGATTGGTTGTTAAAAATTGGACAAGTTAACCTTGTTCTCGACCAATTATCAACAAAAAAATAATCAGCTTAGACACTGAAATAATTGTCTTCAAGAATTTGGAAAACTTATGAACAAAAACATTAAATTAATCACACTTAGTAGTCTTTTTATTGGTCTAACAACCTTAGCAGCTAATTCGTTAGCCGCAGCGCAAACAACTCAAAACAGCCCAAACCAAAAGCAGCACGTAAAAAGCACGGCTCAGGGCATAAAACTGAGCAAGAAACAAATTGCTTTAGCAGATATCAAAATAACCACACTTGAACCTCAATTTATCAACTACGATATTTACGCGCCAGCCGAAATAAAAGCAAATGACTACACTAGTTACCTTGTTTCTCCCCGAGTCGACTCTGTTGTACTAAAACGCCATGTTGCCCTAGGCGATCATGTGAATAAGGATCAGCCGTTAGTCACGTTATTTAGCGCTGCTGTAGCCGAAGCACAAGCAAGTTATCGTGTTGCTAACGCTGAGTGGCAACGGGTACAAAAACTAGGACGGAAGGCTGTTGGTGATCAACGTTACATTGCAACCCAAACAACAGTAGAAGCCGATTTTGGTCGTTTATTAGCCTTTGGCTTATCAACTATCGCAATAAAATCGCTTACCCAAAAATCAACAAAACTCGGGCAATATACTCTCAGTGCCGCAACTTCTGGAGCGGTATTATCAGACGATTTTCGCCAAGGCCAACGTGTAGAAGCGGGGCATCCTCTCGTTGAAATTGCAGACGAAAAAGTTCTATGGGTTGAAGCTCGTTTAGCACCTACCATGCAATTACCCCTAACAGTGGGTTCTAAAGCACAAGTTAATGTTGGTGAAAACTCTTATTTAGCGACCGTCACCCAAAAAGCTCACACCATAGATCAGCAAACACGAACTCGAGTGGTGCGTTTACAAGTTGTTAATAACGATGATCGCTTACACCCTGGCCTTTTTGCCGATGTCTACTTTACCTTTAAAACTAAACAACGCGTACTTGCTGTTCCTGAAACAGCATTAATGCGTGGTGGCGATGGTGATTGGCAAGTATATATTGAAGAAAATGGAAAATTTAAGGGACAAGAAGTTAAGCTTGGTAGATCACTCAACTCCCAACACCATAAATGGCGTGAAATAACCGGTATCTCCGCTGGCACTAGAGTTGTGACTAAAGGTGCATTTTATGTTTTTTCTGAAATTGCTAAAGGCAGCTTTGGCGACGATGATTAATTCATTCAATAATTGGAGAACTAAAATATGTTAAATCGTTTAATTGATTGGTCTGTTACAAACCGATTATTGGTTATTCTCGCCTTGGTTGGCTTAACCGCTGCTGCGGTATTTTTTATTCCACGTTTAAATTTAGATGCCTTTCCCGACGTCACTAACGTACAAGTTGTTATTAATACTGAAGCGCCCGGTTTAGCCTCAGAAGAAGTTGAGCAACTGATCACCTTTCCTGTTGAAGCGGTAATGTATGCACTCCCCGATGTTGAAGAAGTGCGTTCTATTTCTAAAACAGGATTATCAACCATTACTGTCGTTTTTAAAGAAGGCACTGATATTTACTTTGCCCGTCAGTTAGTGTTTGAGCGACTACAATCAGCAAAAGGTATGATCCCTGATGGCGTAGGAACTCCTGAAATAGGCCCGAATAGCTCTGGTTTAGGTCAGGTGTATCAATATCTATTACTCGCTGATGAAAATTCAGGTTATGACAAAATGTCACTACGTAGTTTAAACGACTGGGTGGTAAAATTATTATTAATGCCTGTTGATGGGGTTACCGATGTTTTAGCCTTTGGTGGTGAAGTTAAACAATATCAGGTGAATATAAACCCATCTAGGTTACTCGCTTATGAGTTAAGCCAAGAAGATGTTGCTAAAGCACTTGAAAACAACAATAGCAATGCGGGTGGTTGGTATATGGACAGAGGTCAAGAACAACTGGTTATTCGTGGTGTTGGTTGGTTAAGCGCTAATGAAAAAGGCATTGCCGAAATAGCAAAAATTCCATTAAAAACTATCAATGGTACTGTCGTACATATTTCAGATGTGGCTAAAGTTGAATTTGGTAGTGAAATTCGCCAAGGTGCCGTTACCATGACCAAACGCGCTTTCACTAAAGATGGTAAAGAAAATGGTAGTAAATTTTTAGGCGAAATTGTTTCTGGTATTGTGCTAAAACGCATTGGTGCCAACACCAAAGTCACCATTGATGGTATTAAAAGTAGAATTCCATTAATTCAACAAGCCTTACCAGAAGGTGTTCATTTTGAAACTATTTATGATCAAGCTGACTTAATTGAAAAAGCAGTAAGTACGGTATCAGAGGCCTTAGTAGAAGCCTTCATTTTTATTGTTATTGTTCTCATTTTGTTTTTACTGAATGTACGTGCGGTAATACTAGTATTGATCTCCATTCCTCTGTCAGTTGGTATGGCATTAACTGTTATGGCCTATAATGGTTTGTCAGCTAATTTAATGTCTCTTGGTGGTTTAGCTGTTGCCATTGGTATGATGGTTGATGGTGCGGTAGTAATGATGGAAAATATTTTCAAGCATCTTAGCCATCCTGATCGTCGCCACGAAACAAGCCATAAAGAAATGCATGGCAGTGAAACCCCTTTTGATGTTGCTCACGATACCTCGGTAGGGTTACGTATTCAAATGGCCGCTCGCGAAGTAGCAAAACCGGTATTTTTTGCCGTCACTATTATTATGGTAGTATTTGCCCCGTTATTTAGCTTAGAAGGCGTTGAAGGAAAATTATTTCAACCCATGGCCGTCAGCATCATGATCGCAATGGCAGCTTCACTCGCGGTATCACTGATAGTGGTTCCCGCTTTAGCAAGCTTTTTCTTTCAACGCGGCGTCAAAGCAAGACCGAGTCCTTTAGTCACCGTATTAGAAAAAGGTTATCGCAGCACTCTAAGTAAAGCCATGAAGGCAAAGAAAACGGTTTTAGCTGGTGCGGGGTTATTATTAGTTGGTGCTTTGTTTTTGGTTCCACATTTAGGTACAGAGTTTGTTCCAGAATTGGAAGAAGGTACCATTAATTTGCGAGCAACCATGGCACCGTCAACCAGTTTAGACACCGCTTTAAGTGTTTCACCAAAGCTTGAAAAACTATTGCTTGAATTTCCAGAAGTGACTTACGCAGAAAGTCGTATTGGTCGTGCTGAAATTGGCGGTGATCCTGAAGCGGTCAGTAATATTGAAATATATATTGGTCTAAAACCCCATGAACAATGGACTAGCGTTAAAACACGGCAAGAATTGCAAGATTTGATGGCCAATAAATTAGCGCAATTTCCTGGCTTGTTATTTAACTTTTCTCAACCTATTGCGGCGCGTGTTGATGAGCTATTGTCGGGGGTAAAAGCACAACTTGCGATCAAATTATTTGGTCCAAACCTTAACGTTTTAGCCGAACAAGGCCAAGCGATAGCTGAAGCAATAAAAGGAGTTGCCGGGGCTAAAGATGTTGCCATGGAACAAATAGCTGGTGAGTCACAGTTAGTGATAAAACCAAACCGTCGCCAGCTTTCTCGTTATGGACTTGCTGTAGGTGATATTATGCAAGTAGTCAGTGACGGAATTGGAGGTCGTGAAGTCGGTCAAGTGATCAATGGCAACGAACGTTATAATATTTATATGCGTTTAGCAAAAAACTTCCGTGAAGATCAACAAGCCATTGCCGATTTAAGACTACAAGCCCCTACTGGTGCGTGGGTACGCTTAGGTGATGTGGCAGATATCGCTTTTGAATCTGGCCCTCCACAAGTTCGTCGTGATAACGTTCAACGTCGTGTTGTTATTCAAGCTAATGTACAAGGGCGCGATATGGGTAGTGTTGTTAATGACATACGCCAAGCAATTAAAAACAAGGTTAACTTACCTACGGGTTATTCTGTTGATATTGGCGGGCAGTTTGAAAATCAACAACGAGCAATGCAACGGTTAACCATTGTTGTACCATTATCTATTGCGATGATCGCTCTACTACTCTATTTTGCATTTCATAGCGCCGGACAAGCAATGTTGATTTTGGTTAACTTACCGTTAGCAATGATCGGTGGCATAGTCGCACTTTACATTAGTGGACAATATTTATCGGTACCAAGTTCAATCGGGTTTATTACTTTATTCGGTGTTGCCGTACTCAATGGTGTCGTCATGGTGGAAGCAATAAATTTACGTATTGAAACAGGTACCGAAGACATAGCAAAAGCCATTTATGAAGGTGCAATTTCACGATTACGACCCGTACTAATGACAGCGATCATTGCTGCTCTTGGTTTGATCCCCATGATTTTGTCAAATGGTGTTGGTTCAGAAATTCAACGACCTTTAGCCACAGTTATTGTGGGAGGACTCGTTACAGCAACCTTTTTAACCTTATTTGTATTACCGGTACTTTTTGCTAAATTTTCCAAAGCTAAAATTATCGAGATACAAAGAAATAGCTAAAAATTGATCTAGCGCAAATTCTCTCAGAAAAACACTCTTTTTGAGAGAATTTTTCTTGATCATTGTAAAATAGAAAAGTAAGATGATAATAATTATCATTTAGCTTTAGATCCTAGTATTTTACTTTGGTTAAAGGAATTTTTAGTGAATCGTTATTTTAGTTTTCTGCCAGCAATATTTGCTTCCGTTAATATTGTTTTATTTGTTTGTTTATTTTCCAATAGCGCGTTAGCGACACAAAATAAGGAGGCATTAAATCACAATGAAAACGCACGACAATTATTGCAACTAGCCGAATATATCGGTGTAGATTATTCTGCCGCGGTATCACAAGGTGAAGTAATTAATACCAGTGAGTATGCTGAAATGCAGCAATTTGCCAACATTATTGTTGATAAGAGTACCCTTTTACAAAATCCATTATTAATAACTGATGCTTCCGCCTTACAACAAGCCGTTAATATTAAGGCTTCGGCTAATATTATTCAGCAACATAGTCAAAAAATCAGAAAACAATTATTACTCTTATCACCGGCTTTAGTTTTACCTAGCCACTTATTAACAAAGCAACAAACTCAAACTCTTTTTATCGACAATTGTGCTGCTTGTCATGGTGCAACCGGGATAGGAAATGGTGTCTTAGCACAAACATTAATGCCTAAACCCACCGACTTTAGCGAGCAACCGCGAGCAATGAATCGTTCATTATTGGGACTTTACGATGCGATTACTAATGGCTTAGATGGTAGTGCCATGGATTCTTTTGCTGATCTTAGTGAAAAACAACGCTGGTCACTCGCTTTTTATGTTGGCGGTTTAGCTTTTAAACAACCCCAACATTTAACGACTCAAACAAATGAACCATTAGCACAAATTAGCTTACAACAGTGGATCAATAGTAGCCCTAACACTTTAAGACAACAAAAAGCATTAGTTAACTCCGCGATTAATTTAGAGCAAATAAATACTTGGCGCAGTCAACCTGAATTATTTTTTTACCAATCTAACGCACCATTAAAAACTACTCGAGTCAATTTATTTGCTGCGGTTGAAGCATATAAAAACAATAACTTAGTACAAGCGCAAACCTTAGCTGTTAGTGCCTATTTAGACGGTTATGAATTAATCGAAAACACTTTAGATGCCCATAATACCGTACTAAGAAAAGCAATCGAAAGTCAATTACTACAATTTAGAACCTTGTTAAGTACGCCAAACCAGCAAACAATTGTTGATAGTCAATTAACAAACATATTGCAACAGTTAACGATTGCCGAACAAATGTTAACGGAAAATGGCTTATCAAATAACACTATTTTCTCAGCCTCAATGATCATTTTATTACGTGAAGGGCTAGAAGCATTACTCATTGTTATCGCTTTGATCACCGTAATGATGAGAACTAATCGCCGCGATGGCTTAAAATATATTCATTTAGGTTGGGTATCAGCACTTATTGCTGGCGCATTTACTTGGTGGGCAGCTGAAAACTTGATCAGTATTAGCGGCGCATCTCGTGAGTTAATGGAAGGGGGTGCAGCATTATTAGCTGCTATTGTATTATTCTATGTTGGTTATTGGATGCAGGGAAAAACAAAAGCAGCACAATGGCAACATTACATTAGAAGCCATGTTGATCGGCACTTAAATGCTGGAACTTTATGGGGAATTGCTGGCCTTGCTTTTATCTCTGTTTACCGTGAAGTTTTTGAAACTGTATTGTTTTATCAATCACTGTTGGCACAGTCGACCACCGGACAATTAAACTATTTAGTGGCAGGGTTAATGGTAGGGATAGCAATATTGTCTTTAATTGCTTGGTTAATGATCCGTTACTCAGTTAAATTACCAATCACCCGTTTTTTCTCAATAAGTGCGTATTTTATGCTAATACTCGCGTTCATTTTAACGGGTAAAGGTATTGCTGCTTTACAAGAAGCCGCTATAATTAGTCTATCGCCATTCCCTGTTCATTTTTCAATTAGTTGGCTTGGCATCACAGCTACATGGCAAGGCATATTAGCGCAAGCATTAGTGATCATTTTATCAGCGTTATTGATGTACAAAAGAAATAATCAACAAACAGCTTAATGCATAGCGCTTAGTCCAAAAAAGGATTAACCACCAATGTTTACCCTTTTTTATGACTGAGGAAGGCAAATATAAAAAAACGCGACTCACTGAGCCGCGTTTTTCATATCTAGCTTAATGCATCCTGCATAAATTTAGCGTTCCACCTTCATCCATAAAGTACTATCCCTAGTGATCCTGATAAATCCATCTACCGTCCTTTTACCCTTCCTAGGTTATACTTAATCCTTAAGTACGCAGTCACACAAAATAAACAGCTATCCTTGGCAGTCATCCTGACTTGATCATCCATGATCTTTATCCTATTCTAAAACGTCATGTTTTCACATCCTGAATCAACATCCTGTTAACCAACTTCATCCCTAAAGTATTTTCAAGTTATCCTAACCTGTGCCGTCCTGACAAATTGATAATACGTTAAAAAAAGCATCATCGAACCAAGTTAAATAAAAAAAAAGCAAACCGTTAAATTGTAATGATTTTGTTAATAAAGCCATAACCTTTATGATCAATAAGTTAACAAGATGCTATTAAGACAAATCTACAATAAAAAGTATTATTTCGCACATCATTGTAAGACATGTCTTACAAATTAAAGAGTCAATGACGAATCAAAAATATTTAGTATATCCCCATAACACTTCAAAATGTCTGTTTCAATACATCTGAGCGGTTCATGATCAAGGCGCGTATTTTATTAATAGTTGTTCCATTGAGCAGAAACGCAATTAGGGTAAAGCAGCACCTGTGCATTTATCAGCGCTTGTTTTACGACGAAAAGTACAATCTTCAAGCCAATTAACATTTTCCGCTTCATGCAAGCGTTAGGGTTACTTTGACAATCTGGAACTTTGTACATACAATGTACATATGATTAAATTCGAATGGGATGCAGTCAAAGCAACAAAAAATGAACGTAAGCACTATCAACGAGGGCATTAATTATGAAAGATGAATATGACTTATCAGCAATGAAATCGCGTAAAAACCCTTACGCTAGCAAACTAAAAAAACCTGTCACAATGCGTTTAGGTGAAGACGTTATCTCCTACTTTAAAGGTATGGCAGAAGATTCAGGGGTTCCATACCAAAGCCTTATTAACCTATATTTACGTGACTGCGTGGCAACACATAAAAAAATAGATATTAACTGGCACGCGTAATCTCAGCCCTAACAGACAAGGATAAGTCAGACTACTAAAAGTTGGCTGTGGTTCAATCTTGCTTGTCAACTAGAGTTCACAGTTTTGCAAGTCACACACGCCAACAGCAGGCGCGCGAGGTACGAGCGTCGCACTGACTGACTGTATTGGTTAGGGTTTTAATGTGAGCCACGTTCAGATGAAATCAACACCCCCTTTGATACAATAAGAGATTTGGCTGATTTAGTTGAAAAGCACATACTTAAAACGATGGGCAGAGGTAGAAGTTATATTTCCTCAGTATCTGCAAATAAGAATCAAAGGGGGCAGAATCGAATAGCCCTATCGATATTACAAAGTGTCCCTAGTTTTTGAGGAATTACTTATTCTCTATTTGACCAGTAATCTGGTATTCTGTGTAA
>CAZVPC010000062.1:0-14468 GCA_964629005.1 uncultured Pseudoalteromonadaceae bacterium
TTACAAATCAATCAGTGTTATGGGATCGTATAAATGAATATATTAGAAAAGATCACCAACGAAATAGAGTCTTTTAGTAAGTCAGAACGCAAAGTAGCTGAGGTGATTATGTCTTCGCCCAACACGGTTATTCATGCCAGTATTGCGGCATTAGCAAAACAAGCAAACATTAGCGAACCCACGGTTAATAGGTTTTGTCGGCGCTTAGACACTAAAGGTTATCCTGATTTTAAATTACACTTAGCACAAAGTTTAGCAACGGGCACACCTTATGTTAATCGTAATGTCGATGAAAATGATAACGCCGAACAATACACTGACAAAATTTTTGAATCTACCATGGCTAATCTTGATTCGGCCCGTAAAAGTTTATCGAGTAACTTAATCAATAGAGCCGTTGACTTATTAACACAAGCCAATAAAATTTCATTTTTTGGTTTAGGCGCTTCAGCCGTAGTCGCTCATGATGCGCAAAATAAATTTTTTCGTTTTAATGTGCCCGTCGTTTATTTTGATGACATTTTAATGCAACGTATGAGTGCTATTAATAGCGCTCAAGGTGATGTTGTTATTGTTATATCACATACTGGGCGAACAAAATCACTGGTTGAAGTCGCTAATTTAGCGAAAGAAAACGACGCAACAGTGATCGGTATAACTTCCGACGGCACCCCGTTAGCCAAAGAATGTCATATTGTATTATCCATTGATGTTACTGAAGATACCGATTTATACATGCCGATGTCGTCGCGGATTGCACAGTTAGTATTAATTGATATTCTTGCCACCGGTTTTACTTTACGCCGCGGTTCAAAATTTAGAGACAATTTAAAGAAAGTAAAAGATAGCTTACGTAGTTCAAGATTTGAACGTAAAGAGTAAGCCCATTCATCAATAATATTTAAGAAGTAAGGATCAACATGCCTAGAAGAACTAAAATCGTCGCCACCTTAGGTCCAGCGACCGATGAGCGCGAAGTATTGAAAAATGTATTGGCAGCAGGTGTTAACGTGGTACGCTTAAACTTTTCTCACGGTTGCGCTCAAGATCATATTGATCGTGCCAACTTGGTACGAGAGTTGGCCAAAGAATTAGGCATTTATGTCGGTATTTTAGGCGATCTGCAAGGACCTAAAATTCGCGTATCAACCTTTAAAAATGGATCAATAAAACTTGCAGTTGGTGATAAATTTGAGCTTGATGCCGCCCTTGCAAAAGGGGAAGGTTGCCAAGAAAAAGTAGGCATTGATTATAAACAGTTACCCCAAGATGTTTATCCAGGTGATATCTTATTGTTAGATGACGGTCGTGTACAATTACGCGTGTTGGCAACCAAAGGCAGCTCTGTTTTTACTGAAGTTACTATCGGTGGCCCCTTATCAAATAACAAAGGCATTAACCGTCAAGGTGGTGGACTTACCGCACCAGCATTAACTAGTAAAGATAAAGAAGACATTAAAACGGCAGCTAAAATCAATGTTGATTTTTTAGCAGTATCATTCCCTCGTGATGCAGCAGACATGCGTGAAGCTCGTTTACTCGCACAAGAAGCTGGCTGTAATGCACGCTTAGTTGCTAAAATTGAACGCGCTGAAGCGGTCAACGACAAAAAAGTACTTGATGGCATCATTTTAGCTTCTGATGTTTGTATGGTTGCCCGTGGTGATTTAGGCGTTGAAGTTGGCGATGCAGCATTGTTAGGTCATCAAAAACATATTATTGCTCGTTGTCGTCAATTAAATCGCGTTGTGATCACTGCCACACAAATGATGGAAACCATGATCGAACAACCTATGCCAACTCGTGCAGAAGTAATGGATGTTGCTAATGCCGTACTCGATGGTACCGATGCGGTAATGCTCTCTGCCGAAACAGCCGCAGGTAAATATCCAGTGGAAACGGTAAAGGCAATGGCCGATGTTTGTTTAGGTGCTGAAAAACACAGCTCGGTTAATATTTCAAGACACCGTATTGAAATGATGTTTTCTGAAATATCTGAAACCATTGCTTTATCTGCCATGTATGCGGCGAACCATTTAGATGGCGTTAAAGCGATCATTGCGTTAACTGAATCGGGGCATACCAGTAAAATTATGTCACGCATTACCTCAGGCTTGCCAATTTACTCACTCTCTCGTCATGTTGAAACCTTAAATAAAACGGCTATTTATCGAGGTGTTTATCCGGTGTTTTTTGATTCAACCGACAGTGACTATTCGCAATTATCAAATTTAGTTTTAAAAGAAGTACTAAAAATTGCCCATTTAAAAGTAAACGATACGGTTATTTTTACTCATGGTGATCTAATGGAAACGGTTGGGGCTACTAATACTCTAAAAATATTAAAAATAACTAAAGCGCATTTACAACACTTGTAAATACGCGATAACAACTTGATTTTAAAACTTTACTTATGAAGACAATCAAACGTATTGGTTTACTTACTAGTGGTGGCGATGCACCGGGAATGAATGCTGCCATTCGTGCAGTTGTGCTTGCAGCAATACATTACGACATTGAAGTGGTTGGTTTTAAACATGGTTATAACGGTTTAATTGGTCAAGATTTTTTTATTGTTAATGCGCATCATGTTCATGGTCTAATAAACAAAGGCGGCACCCTACTGAAAAGTGCGCGCTGCCAAGACTTCTATCACCATAGTGGTATTAAACAAGCCATTAACACCCTAACCAAAGAAAAAATTGATGCTTTAGTGGTTATTGGTGGTGATGGTTCGTTTAACGGTTTACTCACCTTGCAAAAATATTGGTCTGGGCAAGTTATTGGTATTCCTGGAACTATTGACAATGATGTTGATGGCACCGATCACACCATTGGTTTTGCAACGGCCATCAACACCGCAATAGATGCCATTGATAAAATTCGAGATACCGCAGATGCTTTTGAACGAGTGTTTATTATTGAGCTGATGGGACGTCGCAGTGGTCAAATTACGTTTAATGTCGGCATAGCTTGTGCGGCAGAGCAAGTTTTGTCTTTTGAAAATTTTTCACCTGAAAATAAACAAGCCTGTTTAACGGAAATATCTGCAGATATTAAACAGGCTCGTTCTGTTCATCCGTCAAGTTATATTATTGTTATTGCGGAAAATTTATGGTCTGGTGGTGCAAACCAACTGGCTACTGATTTAAAAGAGTTTACTGATGTTGATTGTACCGCCTGTATTTTAGGTTATATACAACGTGGTGGCTCACCCGTCGCAAAAGATCGAATTTTAGCGACTAAGATGGGCGTAGCAGCAATACAAATATTGATTGAAGGTAAATCAAATTTGATGATTGGCGAGCAAAATAATAAGATTGCAACTATTGCTTTATCAGAAGCGGTTAAACACAAAAAACAAGTCAGTCAAAGCTTGATCTCAGCACAAAAAAATATTTTGGCCATGTCAGCACAAACATTGCTTTGATGACAATATCCGCGCAGTTTTACCTAGATCCTTTAAGCTGACATTAGTTGTTTTACTTTTTCTTTGTAACTACGACTTACCTTAAGCTCTTTACCATTAGTTAACACCAGATAATATTCACCATTGAGTTGACTGCAAAATTTTTCTACATAAAATTTATTTGCGATCACCGATCTATGAGTACGAATGAATTGCCGAGGATCTAAGCTCTGCTCTAATTGTTTCATTGTTTTACGCAAAATGTGGGTGGCTTTGTCTGTGTGAACACACATGTAATCACCTGCTGCATCAATCCATATTATCTCTTTTACGGGTACCCTACTCATTTCTCCAGCATCTTTGATCGCTAAAATATCTGAATATTGCGACAAGCTAACTGGTTTATTTTCAGCCAACTCAGTTAAAATTTGTTGACAATCATTACCGGTAACATCGCTAACTAAACGTACTAACTTAGCTTTATGCTCGCTGTCGATGAGTGTTTGATTTTGAAACCGTATTTTTTCAATAGTTTGTCTTAAACGATTTTCATCTACAGGTTTAAGTAAATAATCTACCGCATGAAACTCAAACGCTTTTAGAGCAAATTCATCAAATGCGGTTACAAAAACCACCAACGGCATTTTAATACCCTGTTCTATTGCGGCTTGTAATAATTCAAAACCATTGCGTCCCGGCATTTGAATATCTAAAAACATCAAATCTATTGACTGACAATGCAACATTTCCAGCGCTATTCGTGCATTGGCGCACTGCGCAACCATTTTAATATCTTGGTACTCTTGTAACCTAAGTGCTAAACCTTTGCGTGCTAAAGGCTCGTCGTCTACGATGATCGTTGTTAACATTTGACTCATAAGTTAATTCCCTAATTCATACGGTATTCTTATATTAACTTTAACGCCAGAGGGCTGATTATTTGCGACAACTAATGAAAAATTGTGTTGATATAATGCTTGCAAACGCTCTTTAGTATTCACTAAGCCTACACCATTTTCTCGAAAAAAGTTGCCATTTTTAATATTGGCTCCTGGGCCATTATCAGCCATTTCAATGAGTAAATCATTGCCGAAATAATTAACGTTGATCACAATCGAACCGCCATTTTCTTGCACTGCAATCGCATATTTAATGGCGTTTTCAGCTAACGGTTGTAAAATCATGCTTGGCACCAGCGCTTGACTGCAATTTTCAGCAATATTAAAATAGACTTGTAAACGCTCTTCAAAACGTACTTTTTCGATATCTAAATAATATTGTAAGGCTTGGATCTCGCTGGTTAAGGTCACTTTTTTCATCGGATCTTTGTCTAATGAGTAACGAAGAAATTCACTTAATCGTGTCACCATCGCATTAGCAGTTTTGTTATCTTTGACTAAGATCAAAGTGGAAATAGCGTTTAAGGTATTGAATAAAAAATGCGGGTTTAATTGATAGCGTAGCATTTTGAGTTGAGCTAGATGCGCAACAGTATTGGCATGTAAAACATTTTGTTTCTCTTTTTGCAACATTTGATAATATTTAATACCAAAATATAAACCACTCCAACTTAAAATAATGTAAAAAGACCAAACGCTATTTTGCGTATACAAAAGCCAAAAATCAGGACGATAGCCGTGTTTATAAATCTCCCAGTAGTTTAAATTTTTAACTATTTGCCACAACACCCCAGTAAAATAAGATGAAAAAATGACGACCAAGGCAATTTTAGTTGGTGATAAATTCCATGCCCGACGATAGATATAACGCAAAGGCACCGTAAACAACCAACCCGCATAAGCATTTAAAACAATTATCATTACGAAAATATCTCGTAAGTCATGTAACAATGAACCAAGATAATGAACTAATGCAAAACCAAACCAACCAGCGCTATGCAAAAGCCAAAAAAAACGGTTTTTATTTTCGATTAACTCTTTCCAATTCACTTTTTTTCCAATGAGCGACAAAATCTCAAACTATCACTAACAATATAAACACTGTTTAATTATGAAATAAGTTGCCCTAATTCACACCACCATTAAACGTGACAATAGTGCCATTTATCTCATTTGCTGAGCAAGACTTTTAGGGGTGACATTAAATTGATCGAAATGATCAAACTGTTTAAGTGCCTGTTGATACAACTGAGCATTATTTCTTTGCTTGCTTTTGTTGAAATACCATAACGCATTGATTAAGTGGCAAAATGGCAGATAACGCATAACCAAGGCATTGTCGATCAACGGACTTTTTTCGCTAACTTGATATAACCTAGATACCGCAGAAAAGCAGCTATCATCAAGTTCATTTATCGCTAATAACATGGCTAAATCAAATTCTCTATCCGCTAAACAGGCACATTCAAAATCAAGCAGATAAGCTTTTTTTTCAAGGCTGATCAGCATATTAGCAAAATTTGCATCGCCATGACAAACAACTTTAGGAGTAACCGTTATGTTATTGGCAAGTTGCTGAGCAATATCATTAACCCAGTTAATTTGCTCAGTTTGATAATGACAATGATCGAGCAAAGCATTAATAGTTTGGACAATATTTAAGCAAGGTAGATCGAGTGTTAATTGATGACATTGATTTAGTAAACGACTAGCAACTGACAACTTATCGTTTAAGCATAAGGTTGACAAGCCAAGTTCGACGCCATCAATAAAATGAGTCACCAGCCATTGTTTGTCAAGGTAATGAAGCGATGGTGCAAAACCCTGTTGAGCCGCAGCAGTTGCACATATTGTTTCAACTTGCGCCGTTGAACTTGCACCGATATGCTTTGCAAAAAACATTGCCTGTGAGGTTTGAACTTTAAATGAAAATAAACTTTGACCAGATGCAACGGGACAGATTTGTTTTACTTGCTCAAAACAAGTTAACTGCGCTAATTTTCGTATTAAGTTATGCATATTCAGTAATTAGTACTTTAGTTGTTATTCATGATAAACCAACCAGCAGAGAATTTTGAGTGTTAACTCGACTCTTATATTGTTTTAACCATTGAAAATAACCATATAAAGCAATAACAATGTAAATAGCAAACAATACGGCAGTTGGTTGTAACGCTTTTTCAACATAAAGATAGATAGAAACAAAATCGATTGCGAGCCAATACAACCAATTTTCAAGCACTTTTTTAGTCACTAAATAAGTAGCAAATATGGCAAATACTGTCGTAGCACTATCAAGATAAGGAAAAGCGGCGTGCGTATGAGTTGCCATAAAATAGCCAACAACAATGGAAATCAACGTTAAAAGAGCAATTATTTTACTGTGCACTAACCATGACCATGAGCATACCTCTAAAGAAATGGTAGTAGAAATTTTGGTCTTTTTTTGCCAACAATACCAACCATAAAGTGCCATAAACATATAATAAACATTCAACACACTGTCCATTAATAGTGCAACATCATAAAAAATAACGGTATAAATAGCAGTACTAATAAATGCGGCAGGCCAACACCAACTATTTCCTTGAGCTGCCAAAATGACATAGAGTAATGCTAAGATCACCGCAATTAATTCTATAAAGGGTAACTGAGTAAAATAATAAATAATCTGATCAAGTTCCATTAAGTTTCTGCTTCTGGCTGTGACAAGTCACCAGCAATAAATTTTACCACAAATACCGCCGTATCTAATTGTTGATGAACTTTTTTGATCTCGCTCATGACCGCATAAACGGCTAGATCATAGTCACCAAACACTTGGGTACTCATACCATTGGTAACCACAGTTAAGCCTTCAACTTGACGGAGTTGTTTAATAAAACGCCATATTTCAGTTTTAAATTTTTGCTCTGCTAACGGATATAAACTCAATTCAATAGATATTTTCATCTTGTTCTCCTTTAAATCGCAGTAATATGATCTTGTTGAATATTACCGCTATTAAAATAATTACCAAAAAACTAAAATTGATAATCTAACGTTGCGCCAAAAACTAAAGGTTCAGCTAATTGGGTATAAAGTTTTTCTTGATAACCATCACGTGGATCATTACCAAAGTAAAAACCCCGTGTTGCATAATTTTTATTTAATAAATTACGCGCCCACAATTTTGCCTGCCAATTATCTTGTGTATAAGCAACTGAGGCATTAAATAAGGCAACGGCCTGTGATTTTTGATCATGACTGTCAGAAAAATAATAATCGTCTTTACTATCAAACGAAACATTAACTAACCAGTTGTTATTTGGTCGAATATTAATACCCAGATTAGCTTGATAATTAGGGGCATAGGCTTGCGCACGACCTGATAAATTTTCACCACTGGCGTTAATAAAACCGTTAAATTGAGTATCAAGCAAACCTAGAGCACCATAGAGTTCAATTAAATCGTTAACTTGCCAACCACCTTCAACTTCAACACCTCGGTTTGTACCACTGGCAGCATTATCTAAAAAAATAGTAAATTCACTACTGCCATCTGCGTGTACAATCGTTTCAGAACTCTGCACTTGAACGTCTTTTCTGTCCATATAAAAAATTGCCGAGCGCAAATAAGCTTGATTATTCAGTAAACTGACTTTATAACCCAGCTCATAATTCCACACGTATTCAGGCGCAAAAGTTCTTAATTTATCAGGTAAAGTACCATCGGTATTAGCCCCTCCTGCTTTATAGCCTCGGTCAATTTGAGCGTACCATAAACTGTCATCATTTTGCTGATAAGCTAACACTAGTTTACCGCCCAGCATATTATCGGTTAATCCTTTAGCAAAAAGAGCGGCATCTAAAACGTTTGAATTTTGATAGTCAGCATTGCGTTGTTCAAATCTGACACCACTAGTTAAGGTAAGTTTATCTGTTAATTGGCTATCAAATTGTAGATAAGCAGCATACGTTTTAGTGTCAAAGGTAGAGCTAAAATCATTGCTTAAATAAGTGTACTGCCTAAGTAGATCTTCATTGTCTTGTTTCATGTAAAGACCTGCGACCCAAGCAGTAGATCCATTGAAAATTTCATTGCCTGTTTTTGATAAAACCCTAACTTCGCCGATCATTGTTTTTCGATCCCTAAAGTAGTGATCGGTTGAAGAATATTCCCAAGGATGTAAACCGACAAAACTCCAATCCTCATCATAACCGTAAGCTAAATTGGAGTCTGCGTAACTCAAAATGGTGATCACATCAACGTTATCTAAGCCGCTATAGAAAAATTTACTAGCTAAAGCACTGGTTTCTTGCCGATCAAAACCAGGCTGATCTGACATGGTTTTGCGATTATTATCTAGTGAAAAGGCATCATAGCCATTATCAAAATTAAAATAAAAAGACGTTAAATTAATTGTTAAATTGTCACTCGCTTTGATCTCTAATTTACCTCGAAAGGTTAATTCATCACGATTATTGGTGTTTTTTCGATTTAAAAAGGTGTTTTTAATAAAACCATCACTTTGGTATTGCTCAACAGCAACGCGATAATTAACCTTGTCGTTTGCAGGACCAGATAAAACCAAACCAGCACCATAACCATTATAGCTTTCTGCTTTTATTTGCAGAGCACCTTCAAATTCATCAGTAGGTTTATTAGTAGTAATGTTAATTAATCCCGCCATGGCACTAGCACCAAAACGTGTTCCTTGTGGACCCCGCAAAATTTCAACCTGACTAACATCAAAAGTAGAAGCAATGCCGCCAATACCACTAAATTCAATATCATCAATGATCAAACCTACCGAAGGATTAATAGGCGCTTGAAATTGGCTACGTTCACCAATACCTCGAATTTGATAATAACGTGCTCGTTGCGAACCACTAGCAAAGTTTATATTGGGGGCAGAGGCAACCAGCTCTTCAAGATTTTGAGCATTACGACGCCGAATATTTTCGTCAGTTAATACGGATAAAGAAGCGGCCGTTTTTTGTAAATTTTGCTGACGAAAACCACTATTAACGGTGATAATTTCTAAATTATTTACTACGCTGGTATCGGTTAATAATGTAGTTATTTGTTTACTTGGTGATGTTTGTTTAGTTGATGGTTCTTTTTTAGCTAACTGTTCAGCCGAAAAAGTGCTGGTACAAGTTAAACTCGTTAAAATAGCAAAGGAAAGGGTAGATTTTGATAAAGTCATTTTGGATCTCATTCAGTTATGGGATCCGGCACATGGTGGTTATAAATTAAGATCGAAAAAAATAAATCTTTAAAGTCGCTCTAACCATCCCTACGCCGGTATTATCCGGTTCAGGTTCAAAGGGTTCGCAACGCGTCTCAGTAAAATTTTAAGCAAGTTAAAATTCAACACCCCTTGGCTCGACGACTATATTAACAAAAATCAAATGACTTTGTTATAAATATTTACTGCTACTTAGACTAACAGCATGGGCCCTAAAGGCTGACCACCAACCAAATGCATGTGGAGATGATAAACTTCTTGACCGCCATGCTCATTGCAATTGATGATCAAACGATAGCCATTTTCCGCTATTCCTTCTTGTTGAGCTATTTTTTTTGCAACGGTGAACATCCGACCCAAAGTTAATTCGTCATCATCACTAATATCATTGACGGTGGCGATAAGTTTATTGGGTACAATTAAAATATGACTATTTGCCTTAGGATTAATATCGCGGAAAGCGCTAACAAGATCATCTTGGTACAATAAAGGGGTAGAAATTTCTTGGCGTATAATTTTTGAAAAAATAGTTTCTGCGCTCATAACTTACTCTTATAGTTAAAAATAGTAACTCATTGTAACATTTGTTTAACAAAAAAACCTACGCTACCGCCTATTCCACATGGCTTTTTGATAATTTTGTTCTAAACTTAATGATGGTTTATCACAGTTAAAGGATGTCAACATGAATGCCATTTGGAATAGCCATGCGGAGAATTTATCCAAGTATCTTGATTGCAATAACGAAACCCAAGCTCACTTGTATCTTGAACAACTTATGCTTTTTCCGGTAGACATACAAGATAAAATTATTGAAGAAATAAGTAACCTAGGTCAATGTAACAAGGAAGCCATAGCTAACGTTATCAACCATTATTCAATCATTGAGATGAAATGACAACAAATGGTTTTCGTTAAATTAATTGCAACGTCCTTAGTTTTGCAATGTCGTCACGAAGTGCTGCAGCTTGTTCAAACTCAAGATTTTGAGCATGATCAAACATTTTAGCTTCAAGCTGCTTTACTTTATTATCAATGTCTTTAACGCTTAATGTACTATATTGTTCTCCCTGCTCCGCTATCTTTAAACTTTGCTCTTTAAACGAAGTACCTAATTCCATTACATCAGTTATTTTTTTAGTCACCCCTTTTGGGGTAATATTATGATCGAGGTTATATTGATGTTGTTTGACTCGACGACGTTCGGTTTCATCTATCGCCTTTTTCATCGATTTGGTAATTCGAGCGGCATACAAAATAGCCAGACCATTGATATTCCGTGCGGTACGACCAATCGTTTGGATCAGCGAACGTTCAGACCGTAAAAAGCCCTCTTTATCAGCGTCTAAAATAGCAACTAACGAAACTTCAGGCATGTCTAATCCTTCGCGAAGCAAGTTGATCCCCACCAAAACATCAAATTTTCCTAAACGTAAATCACGAATAATTTCAACCCGTTCTACGGTATCAACATCTGAATGTAAATAGCGGGCTTTAATACCATGTTCATCTAAATAATCAGTAAGATCTTCAGCCATGCGTTTGGTCAGTGTTGTTGCTAAAACACGCTCTTTAATGGCAACTCGTTTTCTGATCTCAGACAATAAATCATCCACTTGAGTTTCAACTGGTCGAACCTCAATAATAGGATCTAACAAACCAGTAGGTCTTACAACTTGCTCGGCTACTTCCCCCGCAGATTTATCTAATTCGTATTGGCTTGGCGTCGCTGAAACGTAAATAGTCTGAGGCGCTAGTGCTTCAAATTCATCAAAACGCATGGGCCGATTATCAAGTGCTGAAGGTAATCTAAAACCGTACTCAACTAAATTTTGTTTTCGTGAACGATCGCCTTTATACATTGCCCCTAACTGCGGCACAGTAACATGCGACTCGTCGATGATCAGTAAGCCGTCGTCAGGTAGATAATCAAACAGCGTCGGTGGTGGTTCACCGGCTTCTCTACCCGATAAATAACGTGAATAATTTTCAATGCCAGAGCAATAACCTAATTCAGTCATCATTTCAATATCAAAGCGAGTACGTTGTGTTAGCCGTTGTTCTTCGACGAGTTTGTTATTTGCTTTTAACTGTTCAGAACGTTGTTTTAATTCAATTTTAATTTTATCAACGGCCGCTAATATTTTTTCTCTTGGGGTTGCATAGTGAGTTTTAGGATAGACAGTCACACGGGCTAAAACCCGTTCTACATGTCCTGTTAAGGGGTCAAATTCGCTGATCCGCTCTATTTCTTCATCAAATAACTCAACTCGCAAGGCATAACGATCTGACTCAGCAGGAAAAATATCAATCACATCTCCCCGTACCCGATACGTAGCACGAGCAAAAGCAACGTCGTTACGAATATATTGCAATTCAGCTAAACGTCTCAATATATCACGTTGATTAACGATGTCTCCTTGGCGCAAATGCAACATCATTTTTAAATAGGAATCGGGATCGCCTAAACCATAGATAGCTGACACTGAAGCAACAATAATGACATCACGACGTTCCAATAAACCTTTGGTGGCAGATAAACGCATTTGCTCAATATGATCATTAATTGAGGCATCCTTTTCAATAAAGGTATCAGTTGTTGGTACATAAGCTTCAGGTTGATAGTAATCGTAATATGAAACAAAATACTCTACTGAATTATGAGGGAAAAATTCTTTCATTTCGCCATATAGCTGAGCGGCTAAGGTTTTGTTCGGAGCAAGCAACATGGTAGGACGATTAAGATCGGCGATAACATTTGCAATAGTAAAGGTTTTACCCGAGCCCGTAACCCCTAGTAAGGTTTGATAAGCTAAACCAGCTTCTAATCCTGATTTAAGTTGTGCAATTGCGCTAGGCTGATCACCATTAGGTTGATAATCAGACACTAACTGCATTTTTTTGATCATAAAACTGCCGCTCTAGTATTAATAGCTTTCACATTAAATTGCTTGGTAAAAAAACGATACGAAATACCAGCCATAATAAAATTACCGAATAAAGCGCCAATAAAGAGCCCTTCTAAACCATAGATAATACTACCTAAATAAGCGAGCGGCACATAACAAACAAATAATCGAACAATACTTAACATTAAAGCAATCATGGGCTTGTGCAGTGCATTAAAAGAAGAATTAGTTAAAATAATCACCCCTTGCAAACCATAACCCAAAGGTAAAATCCAAATAAACAACTGAATAATGTCATCAACTTTTTGTTCTTTAGCAAAGGCTTGCGCTATCCAAGGTGCCAGTATCACTAATATTGCATAAATGAATACCTGCCAAATCAAAACAAATTTAATTGAAGTTTTATAGCTTCTTTCAATTCGTTCCATTTTATCTGCACCAAGATTCTGACTAATGAATGGTGGCAGTGTCATCGACATGGCTAAAACAACCAAACAAGCAATTGACTCTAGTCTTGAACCAACACCAAAAGCCGCAACCGCATAATCACCGAATCGAGCCACAATTGCCGTCATCACTGCTGCGGCTAATGGCGTTAACATATTAGCACTTGCTGCGGGCAAGCCTATTTTTAAAATGTTTCGCACCGACTGTAAAACCATAGCTAAATTAGGTAATTTAATCGTGATCAATTTTTTCTTTACAATCAAAACATATAAAACAAAACAAAAACCAAATGCCCATGAAAGCAGTGTTGCAATAGCAGCACCTTGCATACCTAACGAGGGGATCGGACCAAAACCAAAAATCAACATTGGATCTAAAATCGCATTAATTAAGCCCGCACTCCCCATGACAATACTGGGTGTTTTGGTATCACCCGAGGCACGTAAAATTGCATTTCCAACCATAGGACCAATTAAAAATATGCTACCTAAATACCAAACGTCCATATACTGATGAATAAGGATCAGTAACGTTGGTGATGCGCCGAGCAAGGTGAAAATTTGATCGGCAAAAATATAACCGAGAAAAGAAAGAGCCATTACAATGATGGCGCCAAGGTATAAAGCCACACTGGCGGTTGTTTGTGCTAACGATTTATTGCCTTTTCCTAATAATTTAGCGATAACCGCAGACGTACCGATACCTAGTCCAATCATTAAACTGATCACGGTAAAAGTAACAGGAAAAGTAAAACTAATCGCAGCTAACGGTTGTGTGCCTAATAAACCAACAAAAAAAGTATCTACTAAATTAAATGTCATCAGTAAAATCATCCCGTAAATAACAGGTATGGTCATTTTCTTTAAGGTTTGGGCAACAGGGTCGTTCAAAAAATCAATATGACTAGATTTAGACATTTACACTCAAATTATTAGTAGTAAGAATTAGATCAGGACGCTTTGCAACTGTTCAGCAAAACATTGATATAACAATATTGTAAAAGATACTTATTAGAGCTGCTACGATTATTTAAAATTTCACGCAAGTTATCTGTAACGAAAAATATATGCTCATTTAATTAAAGTTGATCCTGTCCCCTACATCAGCTAGAAAAGCGACAAAATTCAATATTGACCAAGTGGTTAAGATTCATACGACACGAACAAAAACAGACCACAATCAACATAACGTTTTGATTATAATGGTTTACTTTGGTAAGTGTTACTATTGTCACACTTAACTACAATCCTTATAGAATGGTCATCTTCTACTTTTTTACAGTTTAACCCACATAGTTATCCACAGTTTTTGTGAGTAACTTGTAATAAAGTTACTCGCTTTACCGATAGCTTAAATTATCGCCGAATATTATCCATAAATGTGCCATTTTGCCTGCAAAACAATCAAACAATGGATTAATTGGATTTTTTATTAATTTAATGTTGACAGGTTCGCTAGAGGACTTTAATATTCCGCCCCGTTGAGAAGTTGCTCTCAACAGTTTGTTCCCCAATAGCTCAGTTGGTAGAGCGATGGACTGTACTCTTGTTATAAATAGCATGTGTCACTG
>CAZVPC010000063.1:0-14310 GCA_964629005.1 uncultured Pseudoalteromonadaceae bacterium
GATCAATAGATTAAAAACAGGATGATAATATTATGAAACAGAGCTTATTTTTTATTGATGTTTGCGGGCATTTTATGTGATGTTTTGTTAGAGCTTGGTAGTGTTTCTTTTAAATCGTTGAGGCCTTTTTTTCTTAGCGGTTGTTTAGCATTTTTTTGAAACGTACTTAAATTGCCAATAATTATCACTAAGGCAACGACGATCATAAAAATAGCTAACCCATTATCCAAAATTTTCACCTAACGACGGTATTTCACAAACGTTAATTATATACTGCTGATAAATATTTGTTAACTGTTTAAGTATGTCAATTTTCCCCATAATGTTCGCGTTAGTAATCGTTGCGCTGAGTAATTCTATTGTTAACGCTTTTTGGTAATGTTGAGCTAATGGTGCGTAGGATATATGCCAAGGTTCAATTGCAACGCCACCACGGTCAAGATCATAAGGCTGATAAAAACCGTATTGTTGGCAATGAGTCGTTAACCATAAAGTGAGTTCGGCAAAGGGACCTGCTGCTTGATATTCCCAAGGCTCTAGTTGTAGTGGTTGATTTTTTGGTAGCAAATTAGCGGCAAAAACATCAATGTCAGTGCCCCAATGATGACGACTTGCCCCAGGTAATGCTGAAAAAAGTAAAATTGCCTTGATCCGTTCATCAGTTGAGAAAAGGCTTAGATCAAGTTCATTGTTTTGTTGATCTTTGACCGAACTTTTTTGGTTATATTTATTATTCCAAATGGTTAATTGTCGATCAAAACTTCTAAAACCACTGGCTATTTGTAAGTCAAAGCCCGCTGTTTTTGCTGCCACTTGCAGGGCTTGCCAATGAGGTAGCATTGCCTGATGGATGCCAATATGTTGATTTAACCAATGTATATGATCAGCTTGTTGACCGGTTAGTAATTTAGTTAAATTCATGTTATTAAAATTTCTTTTAATATTTGGTAATAAATTTCACTAAGATCAATTAAGTCATCACATTTAACACATTCATTGATCTGATGAATAGTCGCGTTAGAAGGTCCTAGTTCTATTACTTCTGCTCCTGTAGGGGCAATAAATCGACCGTCAGAAGTACCGCCAGAGGTTGATAATTTTGCTTTTTTATTGGTTACCGATAAAATTGCACGTTGGCTTGCAGCAAGTAGTTTACCGGGTTGGGTAATAAAGGGTTTGCCGTTGTAAGTCCAATTAAGTTGATAATCTAATGGGTGTTGATTTAATATTTGCTCAACACGTTCAACAATTACTTGAAAAGTTAGCTCCGTACTAAAACGTAAATTAAACCACGCGTCAAGGTGGCTTGGTACCACATTGGTTGCCCCCGTACCTGCCTGAATATTGGTTAATTGAAAGCTGGTTGGTGGGAAATATTCATTACCATCGTCCCAATGCTGCTGTGATAATTCGTTTAATGCGAGCATGGCAGCATGAATAGGGTTTTTTACGCTTTCAGGGTAGGCGACATGCCCTTGGACTCCCTTGATGGTTAATTTTCCTGAGATAGAACCTCGGCGACCATTTTTTATGGTGTCAGCAATGTGTTGATCACTGGTTGGTTCGCCGACAATACAATGATCTATTTTTTCATTGCGAGCCTCTAAGGTATCAATGACTCGAGTGGTACCATTAATAAAAGAACCTTCTTCATCACTAGTTAACAAAAAGGCGATGGAACCAGAGTGATTTGGATGATCCGTAACAAAGCGCTCAGTAGCGACAAGCATTGCCGCTAAACTCCCTTTCATATCGGCAGCACCACGACCATGTAAAAAACCATTTTTGATCAAGGCTGCAAAAGGGGGGTATTGCCAATGTTGTAAATTACCCGGAGGAACTACGTCAGTATGACCGGCAAAGCATAGTACTGGTTTAGTATTACCGCGTCGTGACCACAAATTGGTGGTATCTGCAAAAATCATTGGCTCATTATTAAAGCTTAATTTTGCTAGTCTTGTTGCAATTAATGCTTGGCAGCCAGCGTCTTCTGGCGTGATTGATGGCCGAGCGATAAGCGCTTTTGCTAACTCAAGCACCGCTTTCATGATAAAAATATCGCTTGGTATTGTTGTTCACTAAACCCTAAATATAAGTGATTATGATGAATAAGTAATGGTCTTTTTAATAAAGTTGGTTGTGCTAATACTGCTTTAAAGGCGAGTTCATCGGTTAAGTTTTGCTTTATAGACGTACTTAAATTACGGTAACTGGTGCTACGTTTATTAATTAAATTTTGCCAACCATTAAGCGTAATGAATTGTTGTAGCAATGCTGCGCTTAATCCTTGTTTTTTAAAATCAAAAAATTCAAATTCTTGCTGCTGAAGCGTTAACCATTTACGCGCTTTTTTAATGGTGTCGCAATTATTTATGCCATACATTATTGTCATGATGAACGCCGAAAGTTGAGTTTCAATAATCTAAAATTTGATATTCATTGGCTTGCAATGCTTTAATTGCCGCCATTTTCTTATCTTGTTTAATTAAAATATAGTCAGTATCAAAGGTCGATACAGCAAAAATACTGATCTGTTCGCTGGCGAGCACACCGGCAATGTTTGATAATAAACCGGTGAGAGAAAAACCAAGCGGGCCAATCACTTCTAACGCTTGCCAATTAGGTTCAACTTCATCACTATTTAAGTCAATGTTTTCGGGCACAACAATAGAAACTTCATCGTTGGTTTTACCAATAAAATAAATAGCGGCAGTAAACACTTGTTCAGGAATTTTGCTGTGTGCAGGCAAACTATGGATAGAAAAAATTTCTGGTAATAATCGCAATGTTAATTTTGGCATAGCAGATCCCTTGGTTGTTTGGTCTAATAATTATTCACTATACCTTTGATTTTAATTTATCTCTAGCTAAGAGTCGGATTTTTGGGTGGAAAATTTAATAACCTAAACTAATAACATGTTAAAAAAGCAGCTTTATTATAAATACCGTTTAAACGTGCTGTAATAACATGCAAACTCAGTTGAAATATTCTACTTTTATTGTTTTAAAGTGAAGTTTTTTATTAAGGATATCCACAAAATCTGTGGATATCCTTGTTGGTAACCGGTGATTATAATTCTAATGCATTGTAATCATTAGTAAATAAATTTAGGTGTTTTTTGCTGCTTGTTTATTTAATTTGAATTTTACTTGATTTCTGTTGAAAACAGCAGTTTGATATTTTCACCATTAAAAATTACTCGATAATAATATCAAACCAAAAGATTTTAGCTCTTTTGGTTGAAGT
Source organism: uncultured Pseudoalteromonadaceae bacterium (assembly GCA_964629005.1). Taxonomy (GTDB): domain Bacteria; phylum Pseudomonadota; class Gammaproteobacteria; order Enterobacterales; family Alteromonadaceae. The sequence continues at coordinate 3,248 of CAZVPC010000063.1, forward strand.
TAACTTACATATTTGCTTGGATGGCAGTTAAGGCGATGGTATAGACAATATCTTCAACTAAAGCACCGCGTGATAAATCATTAACAGGTTTGCGCATTCCTTGTAGCATGGGTCCTATGCTCACTAGATCGGCAGAACGCTGTACCGCTTTATAGGTGGTATTACCGGTATTAAGATCGGGAAAAATAAAAACGCTAGCCTTTCCGGCAACAGGGCTATTAGGCGCTTTTTTCTTGGCAACATTCTCCATAATAGCCGCATCGTATTGCAATGGTCCATCAATGATAAGATCGGGACGTTTTGCTTTGGCTAATTGGGTCGCTAGACAGACTTTGTCAACATCAGCACCTTGGCCTGAGCTTCCGGTGCTGTAACTGATCATAGCAACTTTCGGTTCAATACCGAATTTCCTAGCAGAGTCAGCAGATTGTATGGCAATATCAGCTAACTGCTCCGCACTTGGTTCTGGGTTGATGGCGCAATCACCATAAATGAGTACTTGATCGGGCAAAAGCATAAAAAAGATTGATGAGACTAAAGAACTTCCTTCTGCTGTTTTGATTAATTGTAATGCGGGTCTTATGGTATTGGCGGTAGTATTAACAGCACCAGAAACTAAGCCATCTACCTGTCCTAATTGCAGCATCATGGTCGCGAGTACGACATTGTCTTTTAACTCTTGGCGAGCGACTACTGGTGTTAAGCCTTTATGTTTTCGTAATTCGACTAACGGTGTGACATAATTTTCAAATAATGTTGCAGGATCGGTGATCATTAACGTTGCTGGTAAGTTGATCCCTTGTTGTTCGGCAATACGTAATATTTCCTCTTTATTGCCTAATAGTTGGCAACGCGCAATGTGGCGTTCAGTGCAAATTGCTGCCGCTTTGATCGTTCTGATGTCGGTGCCTTCTGGCAAAATTATAAGTTTATTTGCTTTACGGGCAAGCTCGGTTAAATGATGTTTAAAGGCTGGCGGTGAAAGCAAGTTGGTGGCTTCAGCTTTGTTTAATAATTGTTCAATCCATTTTTTGTCGAGATTATTAGCAATATGATCTTTTACTTTAGTTTGTCGTTGCTTGTCGTTTTGTGGAATTTCTGGGTCAAAACTCATTAAATGTCTGGAAGTTCGCCATGTATCCCAAGGTACTGAAAGCACAGGCAAACCAGCGTCTAAAGCCTGTTTACATAAACTTAAAATTTGCGGACTTGGCTGAAAACCATTAGTGAGTAATAAAGCGCCCACTTTGGTGCCGTTTAAAGCCGATAAACAGGTAGCAATAATAACATCGGTACGATCACCTGGGGTGACAATTAATCGACCCGGCTGTAAGTGACTGACTAAATTATCAACAGAACGAGCACAAAAACTGATACTGCGAATACGCCGATGCGCCATATCTCCCGCATTAATTGGTTTGGCAGCTAAATAATTGCAAATATCGATCACCCGAGGAGCAATTAAGTCTAGTTCCCAAGCAATTGTACCGAGTAAATTAAAATGTCGGTGTTTAAATAATGGTAAGTTTTGCCAAAGACTCAGTTCTATGGCTGGTTTGAAGTCGTTTTCTTGCGGTAATAAACCAAACTCATTTTGATCAGGGGAGTTGAGCTTATTAATAATACAGCCAATAAGACGTTTATTTTTTATGCCACCATACGTTTCAGCCGTGACTTCAATTCTATTTTCAAATTGTTCACTGTTATCGTTGTCTGGACTGGCAACAAGGACTATTTCAGCAGAAAGCGCTCTGGCAACATCACGGTTAATACGTACCGCATAAGGTTGTCTTGTTGTTGGTACTAAACCTTCAATAATCACCACATCCTGATCGGGGGATTGTTGTGAAAAATTTTCTATAATTTCTTCTAAAACAAGTTCTTGTTGGCCATTTGCTAATTTATCTTCAACATAACTTAGCGGGATCGATTTAAGCTCGTCATCGTTATGACAGCTTTCGCTGTTGGTTACATTTTTATCTGAACGCATGATATTACGCGAGGGTTGGCTGATGGGTTTAAAATGACTTACTTTTAAACCGACACGTTGGCAAGCATGTAATAAACCTAAGGCAACGCTGGTTAAACCAACGCCAAAGCCAACGGGCACTAGCATTATTTTATGTGACAATGGTATTATTCCTGTTTTAATTGTTGATACGTTTGTTCGGCAATAACCCATTCTTCATTAGTTGGGATCACCCAACAAGGACGAGCATTTTGTTGGCAGATATTGCCATGTTTACCTAAACGCATCTGTTGATTTTTTTGATCATCTATTTGAAAATTTAATAGTGTTAGATGAGCTAGTATTTGTTCGCGCACCATGGATGAATTTTCACCAATGCCGCCAGTAAAAATAAGCCCGTCTAATTGTGTTAAACTTGCCGAAAATGAAGCAATGCTTTTAGCAACTTGGTAGCAGAAAATTGCGAGAGCTAATGTTGCTTGGCGACTTTGCTGCGTAGTAATATTTTTGTCTTGTTGATTTTGTGCAGTTTGCTCTAGTGTTCGACAATCATTACTTAGCTGTGAAATGCCAAGCAAACCACTTTTTTTATTGAGCAACAGATTAACTTCTGCCAAGGAATAACCGAGTTGCTCAACTAAATGAAAAATAATACCGGGATCGATGCTACCACTACGAGTTCCCATCATCACCCCTTCTAAAGGCGTAAAACCCATACTAGAGTCAACACTTTGGCCATTTTTGATCGCAGTAACACTACAACCATTACCTAAATGGGCGCTAATAAAGTGACATTGATTGATTGGTTTGTTGAGTTCTTTGGCGACAAATCGACTGACAAAGTAATGACTGGTGCCATGAAAACCATATTTACGAATACTGTGTTGTTGATAAAGAGGATAAGGTAGTGCGTAAATATAAGCCTTTTCAGGCATTGTTTGATGAAAAGCAGTATCAAATATTGCCACTTGTTTTAAATGAGTAAAGGCAGCCTGAGCAGCCTCAATACCAACAAGATTAGCTGGATTGTGCAGCGGTGCTAATTTAGCCAGTTCGTGAATAGTTTGCTTAACGTCAGCGGTGATAATTGTTGGTGCCGCGTAATGTTCGCCGCCATGTACAACACGATGACCAATCGCATAAATTTTTTTGACTAAGTTATATTGTGTTAAGGTTTTAACCAGTTGTTCAATTGCTATTTGATGATTGTATGGAGCAGATAATAACGTTTTTAGTGTTTTTTCATTATGGTTAAATTTAATGCTGGCCTGATCGGTATTCAGTCGCTCGGCGATGCCATCAATGTCTGTGTGCCCACAAAGTGGATCAATAAGTGAAAATTTTAAAGATGAACTGCCACAGTTAATCACTAATATACTGTTTTGCTTTTGCATAAGGTTTTTTTGAATTAATTAAAATTAAATTATAACAAGTATAGTGAGGTAGTTAGTCGTAAACTTTGATTTAATGCAAAATTTTACAATTTTACGCTAAACCTATTACCTTAAATTGTGCTATCTTTAATACTAGTTATTATTTAAAGAAAATTTTAAGTATGAGCGTTTTTCAATTAATTCAGTTAGGTCGTAAATATTTGCAGCTTTGGCCGCAGCGCGCTGAGTTGGCTAGCTACTTTAGTGAATATAAAATTATTGTTTTTAGTCGTTTGGTGTTTAGATATTTTCCAGCGTTAGCTGTTTTTATTCTTATTTTACCTGTACTTTTAAATGCTTATACAGCCTATCCGCACACCTTTTTTTATGCGTTATTTGTTGCTAGTATGCCAATACAAGCGTTAGTGATGTTGGGGGTTAAAGCGGATAAATTTTTACCACCGTCATTAGCATTATGGTATAAAGAAGGGGTTGCTCGAGTGAACGAGCAGGGTGGTAATATAAAATTATCACACAATAATCCACGCTATTTTGATCTTGCCAAGTTATTAAATTTAAGTTATCAAAGAATTTAAGCACTCAGTTTTACATAAATTAATCGTGTTTATTTTTGATAAACACGGATCAAAAAGTCTGCTTGACAATTAAACGTGCTTTTTTCTTTTAAATTCAAAATTAGCTTTTCGCTGCTTTTAAATGCAAAAGGTGTCATTGCTAGTAAATTAATTATGTCGTCACTTTGATCAAACTGCATTTGGTAATGGACACGTTGTGTTGCGAGCAAGTTTAGTTTTTCAATAGAATTTTTACTGGTGTCATGTTTTTTAGGCTGACGATAAATTAATTCTTTCAATTCATATAAGTGATTTTCGGCGGGAGTAACGGTAACTAAATATCCGCCAGTGTTTAGAACGCGTTTAAACTCTGTTGCTAAAATTGGGGCATAAATAGAATAAACCCAGCCAAAAAAATCATTTCTAAATGGTAGCTGCGCTAAAGTGCCAACACTAAAAAAACAATCATGGTAACGTTTCGCCGCAATTTTAATGGCATTTTTCGCAATATCAACACCATAAACCTGATTACTAACGAGTTTATGTTGATGCGTGTAATAACCTTCGCCACAACCAGCATCCAGCACGGGTTGGTTTATGTCGCCATATTGGTGATACAGTTCTGTTAGTTTAGTTATTAAGGGCTGGTAAAAACCTTTATTTAAAAACGCTCGTCGGGCATTAACCATAGAGTTATTATCGCCGGGATCTTTAGAATGTTTGTGCTGAACCGGTAATAAATTAACATACCCTTCCTTGGCTTGATCAAAGCGATGCTTATTAAGGCAAACGAAACTTTTGTCAGCAAAAATCAAATCTTGCTGACATAAAGGGCATAAATAGTTGCTTGCTAATGCTAATAAAGAGGATATCATTAGTTAAATGTTGCCCAAATAGGGGCGTGATCAGAGGGTTTTTCAATGGCTCTTAATTCATAATCTATTTCTGAATCAATACATAACTGAGCCATTTTTGCGGTTGCTAAGATGACATCAATGCGTAAACCGCGATTGTCGTCAAAACCTCTAGAACGATAGTCAAACCATGAATAGCGTGCTGTTTTTTCAGGGGTTAGCATTCTAAAGGTGTCTTTAAATCCCCAGTTTAATAGGGTGGATAGCCATTCGCGTTCTTCGGGTTGAAAGCTACACTTACCGGTTTTCAACCAACGCTTACGATTTTGTTCACCAATACCTATATCTAAATCTAGGGGAGAAATATTAATGTCTCCCATAATAATAATATTATCTTCAGTGTTATGATGCTCTTGTAAGTAGGTCATTAGGTCTTGATAAAATTGACGTTTATAAGGGTATTTTGTTGGATGATGAATACTTTCACCTTGAGGAAAATAACCATTTAAGATGGTAATGGTTTCATTTTGATCATTGGTTGTTGTTACCATGATCATTCTTTTTTGTGCTTCGCTATCATCACTAGGAAAACCTAACTGTACCTTTAAAGGTTTTTTTTTGCAGAGCATAGCAACACCGTAATGGGCTTTTTGACCATGAAAATAAACGTGATAGCCCATCGCTTCTACAGCCGCAATTGGAAACGCATCGTTGTGAACTTTAATTTCTTGCAGACCAATAACATCGGGTTGATGTTTATCAATGATTGCCTGTAGCTGATGTAAACGGGCGCGTAGCCCATTAATATTAAAACTGATAATTTTCATTCAATGCTCCCCAAAATTTTTGCTTATAATATCAGAAAACAAGCTAACAAATGAACTGGAGCTAAGTAGAATGTTAAATAATGTAACTTGCCGGTAACATTGTGTCGTGTGGATAAGCTGGAATATTTTGTAATGCATTGAAAAATAGTAAATATATTATTGTTGCTTGATATTGCTTGTAAAATATCAATAGCGGATTCTAAAATAATTTACTTATAATGGCTTATCTTTAGCACCCCTGAAATTCAGTACTAGGTGTTATTATTTACGTAAACAATCATTTCATTGATTTGAGCTAGATGAAATTGACGTTTGATGGGGTTTTATAAAAAACATTGGAGCAAAACAAATGCCTGAACAACAACTGATCAGTAAAATTTTATTAGTTGAAGACGATCGTCAATTGTCTGAAATGATCAAAGATTTTTTAGAAAGCGAAGGTTTACATGTTATTCAAGAATTTCGCGGTGATCGTGTTGCTAAAAGCGTAGAAAAGCATTCGCCTGATCTTATTATTCTTGATTTAATGTTGCCAGGCAAAGATGGTTTTACTATTTGTCGTGATCTTAGACCTGAGTTTACTAATCCTATTTTAATGTTAACTGCAAAAAGTACTGATTTTGATCAGGTGTTAGGGTTAGAGATTGGTGCCGATGATTATGTGATCAAGCCAGTTGAACCTAGAGTTTTGTTAGCTCGTATCAACGCATTGTTACGCCGAGGTCAAATTGCTGATTCTTCAAAAGGCAGTAGTGAACTAAGTTACGGGCATTTATTTATGAATCGGAGTTCTCGTCAGGTTTTACTTGAAAATAAAACGGTTGATTTAACAAGCCAAGAGTTTGATTTGTTGTGGTTATTGGCTAGTCGTGCTGGCGAAGTTCAAAATAGAGACTATATATACAAAGCGGTGGTTGGTCGAGACTACGATGGTTTAGACCGAAGTGTTGATGTTAGGATCTCAAGATTACGCAAAAAGCTACAAGATAGTAATGATACCCCCTTTAGGATCAAAACTATTTGGGGACAAGGATATTTATTTGTTCCCGATGCATGGGCATAGCTTGTTTTAGCCTAGATTTGGCACTTGGACGCGAGATAAGAGCTACGCTATTATCCGTGTATTGGTTGCGGACTCTAGCTTTAACGAAACCATTTGAAAATTGACGCTTAGAAAATGGCTAAGCGTTATTAATAATTAACTTATATTATCTGGCCAACCATGAAATTAAGCCGTACTTTTTTTAGTCTTTATTTTTTGATCATTTCTACTTTTATTGTATTCTCTTGGCTGCTTGATGAAGTATGGAGTTCTTATTTAGAGCAAGATATTGAGTCATACACTGGTTATAAAACGATGTTGGCCGCCATTGGTGATTCGTTGCAACAAAGCCCGCAAGATCAATGGGCAGAAATTATTGAAAAAGTAGGTAAAAAATATCAACTGCCACTGGAAATAACTTCATCAGAAGAATCGCTTAATAACGGACTTATTCATAAAAATTCATTTCATCATGGTAATACCCATGTTTATTATTTCGAAGATAAAGTGGTTATTCATTATTTGCTTGGTAATAGTAAAGCTATTTTGAGTCTCGGCCCCGTAAAAATGCCAGTGATGCCAAGAAATGAATCCTTTATTCGCATTTTGATATTGGCAGCTTTAGCTTTGGTTATTTATATCTGGGTGTGGCCGATGTCTCGTGATCTTGATTTACTAAAAAAAGCGACGGTTTCTTTTGGTAAGGGTGAATTCGACAGTCAAGCGCCATTAGCGAAAACAGCAACTATTGCACCAATGGTAAATGCTTTTAACATGATGGCTGAGCGGATCAAACATTTGATCATTGCGCATAAAGAATTGAGTAGTGCGGTGTCACACGAGTTACGTACTCCTTTAGCAAGAACAAAATTTGCGCTACAAATGCTTTCTACAATTAAGGATGAAAGCAAACGTGGCAAGTATTTACAACAAATTAATAACGATGTTAATGAACTTGACGATCTGATCAATGAAATGTTGATTTATGCTTCGTTTGATAACGATAGGCCAAAACTAGACATTAAACCTTATCAATTGTTTGATTTAGTTAAAAGTGAGGTTAACCAACATGAGCAATTTGAAGGCACTATTGTTATTAATAATCAAGTTGGTGACTTAATAGTAGAATGTGATCGACATTTTATTCATCGTGCTTTAAGTAATTATGTGATTAACGCCATCAAATATGGTAAAAATCAGATCCATATTAATATAAGTGCAGATCGAAATTGTTGCACCATAGCGGTTGAAGATAATGGCCAAGGGGTTTCTGACGAATTTAAACAGGTTGTGTTTGATGCCTTTTCACGGGGCGATCAAAGTAGAAACAGAGAAACCGGTGGTTTTGGTCTGGGTCTTGCCATTGTTAGTCGGATCATGGAATGGCATCGTGGTACTGTAAGTGTTGGTGATAGTGAGTTAGGTGGTGCTGCTTTTCGATTATCTTGGCCAATTAATAAAAAACGAGTAAAAGTTTAAAATAAAAGAAAAAATAGCTAAAGTTTTGCTATCATCGCCGATAACCTAGTTACGATAGTAAGATGAGTAACTACGTTGGTCGAAAATAATTTATTAGCCCACGAATTACAATTAGGCGAGCAACTTAACCAATGTGTTCAGAGCAAACGCAGAGCTGATTTTTCGTTGATGTTGGCAATGTTAACTGAAGATGTTCGCGAGCATAGCCAATTTTTTCTACCAAAAACACAGCCAACTGAAACTCAAATTACTGACAGCCTACTTCGTAAAACACTCCATTTAACTGAACCTGCCGCGCTTGCTTTAGATAATATTGATGAAATTGAGCAGTTTTCTCAAGCTGAATTTATTGTAGAGCAACGTTTAGCTGACTTGCATTTGCAAAACGCTTTAAGCCCATTACCGTTAAGTTTTAGGGATGATGTAAACTTCATTAAAAAAGATGTTTTATCGGATACGAGTTTACATTGTCAACAACGGTTTCGTAATAAAAAATCTGCTGACACAAATGAATTATCAAATGCTATGGCAAGCTTTAATGCTAAGGCATGGTTAGATAATATTCAAACAACAGTTCATCGTGGCAGTTATGCTGTTGCTTAGTGACTGTTCCTTTCTTTTTCGCTAATTGAATTAATTTTATTAGCATTGCACTAAATTTAAAACTCTATATCATCAACAGCTTCTTCATTGCGCTATGGTGACATTCTCTTAAATGACTTGGCAACAATTTACTATACAAAGCAAAAGCTTAATTAAGCTCGCTTATCCTATTTTAATTGCTCAATTGATCCAAAATTTAATGGGTTTTGCTGATACAGTTATGGCTGGACGAGTTAGCGCAACCGATATGGCGGCGGTTGCGGTTGCTAGTAGTATATGGTTGCCGTTGATCTTAACCATTTATGGTTTGATTATGGCGCTTGCTTCTATTGTTTCACAATTGGCCGGAAGCGCACAATATCAGCATATTGCTAAAGTTACTTATCAAACTGCATGGATAGCACTAACTTTGGGGATATTACTGATCGTGCTGTATTATATTGCGGCACCTTTGTTATTTGTACAAATATCCATAGAGCATGATTTAAAAGTACTAATGTTTGATTACCTTGGTTTTATTGTTTGGGGCGCGCCGGGTTTTTGTTTGTACTTGGTATTGAGAAATTATTGTGAAGGATTGTCATTTACTCGTCCGACTATGGTGATCAGCCTTATTGGTTTACTGATTAATATTCCAGCTAACTACATTTTTATTTACGGTAAATTTGGCATGCCAGCGTTGGGTGGTGCAGGTTGTGGTGTTGCCACCGCAATGGTTTATTGGGGGATGTTTATTAGTATGGCAGTTTACAGTTTTGTTGCTAAAAATTTAAAAATAGCGCCTCTTTACTCGCATTTTTATTGGCCTGATTGGTCAGCAATAAAGAGTATTTTGTCGTTAGGTGTACCAATTGCGTTGTCTTTGTTATTTGAAGTGAGTTTGTTTGCTGCCGTTGCAATACTTTTAACGCCTTTTGGTGCTCAAATTGTTGCTAGCCATCAAATCGCAATCAACTTTTCAGGTTTAGTGTTTATGGTACCGTTAAGTTTAGCGATGGCGGTTACTATTAAAGTAGGTTTTGCTATTGGCAATAAAGAATATCAGCTTGCCAAAGACTTTTGTGTTAATTCTATTTTTTTTGGTTTGCTATTAGCCGTATTTACCGCTGTTTTTACGTTGGTTTTTCGTTATCAAATTGCTGAAATTTATACTCATGATCCAAAAGTTATTAATATGGCCGCAGGGCTGATGTTTTTAGCTGTACTTTATCAATTTTCAGATACTATTCAGGTTATATCGGCAGGCGCATTAAGAGGTTATAAAGATACTAAGTCGATACTGTATATTACTTTTATTTCTTATTGGTTAGTGGGCTTAACGGTTGGTTTAGTGTTAGGAATAACCGATTGGATTGTGCCTAAATCAGGACCTTATGGTTTTTGGATTGGGTTTATTTTTGGTTTAACTACCGCAGCTATATTACTTGGTTTACGTTTGCGTGTGATACAAAAAAGATTTGAACAAGTTGACTCACTTAATTAGAAAACAGTGATTAAAATTAAATCAATATGCTTGATAAATATTCATAAAGGCAATAATTTTTTTGAAATGACGAAAAGTTGTTGCAACCAATAAAACAGATCGCTAATATAGCGCCGCGTTGGTTCATCCAACGAATCTTTTATACGCCCGTAGCTCAGTTGGTTAGAGCGTTGCCTTGACATGGCAAAGGTCGGTGATTCGAGTTCACTCGGGCGTACCATTTTTTGATTTAAATTAACAAGTTAGTGCAAAATAGTTGGATTCGTTAAAACAATACATTGGGTGTTTCCTTGTTTTGCACAGGCGTTGAATAATGATAATTGTTGTTGGCCAAAATCAGCATTACAAAGCACAACGGCAGAACAATTGCCTTTTGCTAGGGTAGACTCAATATTAGCTAATTTAACTTTCTGAGAATTAACCCGTAAAATTTTATCATGATTTACCTGATCACTTTTACTGAGATAAGCAATGTCTTTATCTTGTGGTGCTACCATTAAAATCCACCGACTATCTTGATGATATTGCTGACAAATATTAATAAATTCATCCTTGACGCACTCAGGATCAGTTAAGTTTCTAATATCTAACCAAGCTATTTTAGTTGTGTTATTGACGCTGTAATTTGTTAACTGATTGAATTTGTTAGAATATGAGGTTTTCATCATTGCCACCAATATTTACTGTATACATATACAGTAATCTGGTTTTCATTATTGTTCAAGTAAAATTTAAAAAAAACTCAGGACAAGATCATTTAACATTTAAATGATCTTGTCCTTGCTTGAACCTATAATCTGCAATTGAGACACAGATTATAGCGCTCAACTACTGGATCTAGGTTGAAAGGGATTTAAG
>CAZVPC010000064.1:0-5666 GCA_964629005.1 uncultured Pseudoalteromonadaceae bacterium
CTACAAGGATGTAGGGTCTAGGTTTTGTCTGGAACAAAAAACCTGTGCCTTGCGTTTTCGGGGATAAATACCCTCCTACAAAAGATTTTTATAATCGATAGAATGAGTAATGTATAAAAATAAACAAACAGCAATTGCTATTGTTGGCGCGTCAGCATCGGGGAAGTCGTTATTTGCCCAAACAATATTTGACGAATTATTACCTGAATTAGGTGAGAACAATATTGCCATTATTAAAGAAGATTGTTATTACCGAGCACAAGATCACTTACCTTTAGCTGAGCGAGCATTGGTTAATTATGATCATCCAGATGCCTTTGAACACGAATTACTAGCTGAACATTTAACTTCGCTTAGTCAGCAACAATCTATTGAAATTCCAAGTTATTCTTATACTAGTCATACCCGTTTAACCGAAACTAGAACACTTGCGCCAGCAAAAGTCATTTTGATTGAAGGCATTTTATTGCTTGAAGATCAACGTCTCAGAGATTTGTTTAGCATAAAAATATTTATGGATATTCCGCTTGATATTTGTTTGTTACGTCGTATAGAACGAGATATGATTGAACGCGAAAGAAGCTTAAAATCGATTACTCAGCAATATATGGAAACAGTACGGCCAATGTATTATCAATATATTGAACCGTCTAAAGCTTACGCTGATATTATTATTACCCAAGGTGGTAAAAATAGAATGGCAATTGAAGTATTAAAAGCCAAAATAAGACAATTAGTACAATAATAATTTTGCAATAAATGAATGTTTCCAAAAACAAACAATAATAATGAGGTTTTTATGAATTTTAGCGCATTACACAGCGTTGTCGGTATTCTAGTATTATTAGCGATTGCCGTTATTTTTTCTAAACACCGCAAAGCGATTAATTGGCGAACTGTTTCATTGGCTTTTTTATTACAAGTTACCTTAGCTGGTTTTGTGCTGTATGTTCCTTTTGGTAAAGAAGTACTAACATCAATATCTAATGGTGTACAGAGTGTTATAGATAGTGCCCAAGCGGGGATCAGCTTTTTGTTTGGCGGTTTGGGTACCGATGCCATGTTTAGTAATGGTGTGGGTTTTGTTTTCGCGGTAAGAGTGCTACCTGTGATCATCTTCTTTTCTTCACTTATCGCCGTACTTTATTATCTTGGTATTATGCAATGGGTTGTTAAAATCATTGGAGGCTCACTACAAAAATTATTACAAACCAGCAAACCAGAGTCTTTATCTGCGACAGCGAATATTTTTGTTGGTCAAACAGAAGCTCCTTTGATCATTAAACCTTATATCGTAAAAATGAGTCAATCAGAATTGTTTGCGGTAATGGTTGGTGGCTTAGCCTCAGTTGCAGGCTCTATCTTAGCGGGTTATGCCGGCTTAGGTGTGGAACTGAAATATTTGATTGCTGCCTCTTTTATGGCAGCACCAGGCGGTTTGTTAATGGCCAAATTAATCATCCCTGAAACAACTAACATTGATGAAGAAAAAGAACAAATTGACTTTGATCAACAAGAAGATCAACCCACTAATGTAATTGATGCTGCGGCATCAGGTGCTTCATCTGGCTTAAAGTTAGCCGCCAATGTTGGTGCTATGTTGCTTGCATTTATTGCCCTAATTGCGTTAATTAATGTATTACTTGGTGGTATAGCTGGATTGTTTGGCTTTGAGGGGATCACCCTTGAATGGTTGTTAGGTTACTTATTTGCGCCACTCGCTTATTTGATCGGCGTGCCAAGCCATGAAATGTTACAAGCAGGCAGTTTTATCGGGCAAAAATTAGTTGTTAATGAATTTGTCGCTTATGTTCACTTTGTTGAAATTAGAGAAACTTTGTCAGCGCAAACCCAAGTGATCATCACCTTTGCATTATGTGGCTTCGCTAATCTTTCATCCATCGCTATTTTACTCGGTGGTTTAGGCTCAATGGCACCTAGCCGACGCCATGACATTGCCAGAATGGGTTTGCATGCCGTGTTAGCAGCAACATTGGCAAACTTAATGAGTGCGGCCATTGCTGGTGTATTTATCAATCTTTAATCGAACATTTAAACGCACTGCTCGCTTGATTTTAAGCTGAGCAAAATTGGTACTTTTTATGTAATTGTTTGAAATGAAAATTTAACTTAATTAACCATATTTTAAAAACCTATTGATATAAAGGGTGCTTTATGAACAAGACAAAAAGCATTGCCACTTCTGAAAATAGTAAAAATAAACACTCAGAAAGTGTGCTGCATAGTGAACGAAACCCGGGAATTGATTTTAACCCCGCCTTATTTAATGATATTAACATCAACCGTAGCGCAGTAGAACGACGCGCAACAACTATTGGTAAACGTCGCTCAGTAAAAAAACAGCATCAAGCGGCATGGCTGCTCAAAGCAATTACTTTTATTGACTTAACCACGCTAGCTGGCGACGACACGCCGGGTAAAGTTAAGCGTCTTTGCCAAAAGGCTAAAAACCCTGTTCGTAAAGATATTCTAGCCGCGCTTAAGGTTAGTGATTTAAACATTACTACCGGTGCCGTTTGTGTTTACCACAACATGATCGAAACAGCCGTTGAGTCTTTAAAAGGCACAGGCATCCCCGTTGCTGCGGTTTCTACGGGTTTTCCTGCGGGACAAACACCACTAGATATAAAAATCAGCGAAATTGATGCCTCTGTTGCCAATGGCGCTAAAGAAATTGATATTGTTATTAGCCGCGAAAAAGTATTAACGGGCGACTGGCAAGCCATTTATGATGAAGTAAAAGCGTACCGTAAAGCTTGTAAAGAAGCGCATATTAAAACTATTCTCGCCACGGGCGAATTAGCCACCTTAACCAATGTGGTTAAGGCCAGTTGGGTTTGCATGATGGCTGGAGCTGATTTTATTAAAACCAGTACCGGTAAAGAACCTGTAAATGCCACCCTGCCCGTTAGTTTAGTGATGGTACGAGCCATTCGTGAATACTTTGAATTAACCGGTTATAAAATTGGCTATAAACCAGCAGGCGGCATTCAAACTGCTAAACAAGCGATTGAATACATGATTTTAATGAAAGAAGAGTTAGGTAACCAATGGTTAACGCCTGAGTTATTCCGTTTTGGTGCTAGCAGCTTATTAGGTGACATTGAACGACAACTAGAGCATCACTTAACGGGTAGTTATTCCGCAAGTTACCGCCATGCAATGAGTTAACTAAAACTTTTCACGCTATATACCTGTGAAACTTTAAAGTGCAGTTGGAGGTCTTTAGGCCATCTAATTGGTAATACGGGCTGAAGCCCGACCTTTCGAGAAAGACTGGGTATAACCATTAAAAAAAGAGAATTTCATTATGTCAATTAAAGAGATATTTACTACCATGGACTACGGCACAGCACCAGAAAATTCAGACGTTGCCAAGCAGTGGCTAAAAGACAAAAATAATACTTTTGATCATTATGTTAATGGTCAATGGCAAACCCCCACCAAAAATAAGTATTTTGCCACTAAAAATCCAGCAAACAGTGAAACCTTAGCACAAGTTGCTGACGGTGATATTAACGATGTTGACAATGCCGTTAAAGCCGCGACAAAAGCACAAAAACCTTGGGTTGCCTTAGGTGGTCATGCGCGCGCAAAATATTTATACGCTATCGCTCGACAAATTCAAAAACACAGTCGTTTATTTTCAGTATTAGAAACCTTAGATAACGGCAAACCGATTCGCGAATCACGCGATATAGACATTCCACTCGTTGCGCGCCATTTTTATCATCATGCTGGCTGGGCACAATTAATGAGCCAAGCGTTACCAAACTCTGAGCCATTAGGTGTGGTTGGACAAATTATTCCGTGGAACTTTCCCTTATTAATGTTGGCTTGGAAAGTAGCACCTGCTTTAGCTATGGGCAATACCGTGGTATTAAAACCCGCTGAATTCACTTCAGCAACAGCGGTTTTATTCGCGCAAGTTTGTGACGAAATAGGCTTACCCAAAGGGGTATTTAATTTAATACTTGGCGATGGTAAAGCGGGTCAAGCCATTGTTGAACATCAGGATATTGCTAAAATCGCCTTCACCGGTTCAACCAATGTGGGTCGTATAATTCGCCAAGCTACCGCAGGTACAGGCAAAAAAGTATCATTAGAATTGGGCGGAAAATCAGCATTTATGGTCTTTGAAGATGCTGATTTAGACAGCGTGGTTGAAGGGGTCGTAGATGCTATTTGGTTTAACCAAGGACAAGTTTGTTGTGCAGGCTCACGTTTATTAGTGCAAGAGTCTGTTAATGATAAATTTATCGCCAAATTAAAAGCACGCATGGATAAATTAATTGTTGGCGATGCCATGGATAAAAGCATTGATATGGGCGCAGTGGTTGATCAAAGTCAATTAAATACCATTAAAAAAATGGTGCAAATCGGCTTGGACGAAGGTGCTGATCTTTATCAAACAAAAACATGCACTAGTAGCACACCAGCAAATGGCTGCTTTTACCCGCCAACTTTACTAACCGAAGTTGAGCCGGCTTCAACCGTGGCACAACAAGAAATTTTTGGTCCTGTTTTAGTCGCCATGACCTTTAGAACACCAAAAGAAGCGGTGCAAATCGCCAATAACTCACGTTATGGTTTAGCCGCAAGTATTTGGTCGGAAAATATTAATTTAGCCTTAGATGTTGCGCCACAAATAAAAGCAGGCGTTATCTGGATCAACTGCACCAATATGTTTGACGCAGCAGTGGGCTTTGGTGGCTATCGCGAGTCGGGTTTTGGTCGTGAAGGCGGTAAAGAAGGTTTATATGAATACGTAAAAGAAAGCTGGCAAGCAAAGTTAACCACTAAAGCGCCCGCAAGTGCTACTAAGAGCAGCGCTAAAAGCAAAAAGAATAGCGCCAACTCAAGCACTAGCATTGATCGCACGGCAAAACTTTACATTGGCGGCAAACAAACTCGTCCAGACAATGGTTATAGCTTACCAGTATTTGACGCAGCAGGGGTACAAATTGCCGAAGTACCTGACGGCAGCCGTAAAGATATTCGAAATGCAGTTGAAGCTGCTAATAAAGCGGTGGGCTGGACAAACACTACCGCTCACAACCGCGCACAAGTTTTATATTTTATTGCTGAAAACCTTGAAGCTCGTCAAGCTGAATTTTGCCAACGCATTAGTCAGTTAACTGGGAAAAATGACAGTGATGCGAGCAAAGAATTTGATTGTGCCATTAGTCGTATATTCACTTGGGCGGCTTGGTGTGACAAATACGATGGTCAAATTCATCAAGCACCCGCGCGTGTTGTTACCTTAGCAATGAAAGAAGCTTTAGGAAATATTGCCATTGTTGCACCTGAAGAAGCTGGCTTTTTAGGGATGATCTCTACCATAATGCCAGCCATTGCTTTAGGTAATCGCGTTATTTTTGTGCCGAGTGAGCAAAGTTCACTATTAGCCACTGATTTCTATCAAATTCTTAATACCTCTGATTTACCAGCTGGTGTTGTTAATATTATCACCGGCAATAGAGACACATTAACTGATACACTTGCCAAGCATTATGATATTGAAGGTTTTTGGTACTGGGGTAGCCCTGATGGTAGTAAATTAGTTGAATTTGAAGCAGCAGCGACCATGAAACGTACTTGGGTAAACCACGGTAAATACACCGATTGGTTTGATAACGAGCAAG
>CAZVPC010000064.1:5766-7075 GCA_964629005.1 uncultured Pseudoalteromonadaceae bacterium
TCCTCAATGAATGCAGGAAAATCAACCACTTTATTACAGTCATCATACAACTACCAAGAAAGAGGTATGAAAACTAAAATTTATACCGCCGCTATCGATAAAAGGTTTGGCATTGGCAAAGTTGCCTCTCGGCTTGGAATATCTGCTGATGCTGAATTATTTAATGATAAGACCGACTTATATCAGCAAGTCATTTTAACCTTAAACACCACTAAAATTGACTGTGTTTTAATTGACGAGGCACAATTTTTAACCAAAGTACAAGTTAGACAATTAACCAATATTGTTGATGAACTCAACATTCCTGTACTAACCTATGGTATAAGAACCGACTTTCAAGGTGAGCCATTTAGTGGTAGTCATTATTTATTGGCGTGGGCCGATAAATTAATTGAGTTAAAAACCGTTTGTCATTGTGGTCGCAAAGCTAACTTTGTCGTTCGGCTTGATCAACATGGCAAAGCCGTTAAGCAAGGTATACAAGTAGATGTGGGTGGTAATGAAAAATATGAATCGATGTGTCGACTACACTTTAAAAAACTCGTTTGGGAATAAAAAATCCTAGACCTTCGCCAAGATGACAGCGGCTTTACTACAATCTGTCATACTGAATTTATTTCAGCATCTAACGACAAACATTAAAACATAACAAAGGAAAACAGCATGGCTATTTTCGAAATAAAACATCCTCTTATCGCTCATAAAATGGGGTTAATGCGTGTAAAAAATATCACCGTAAAAGATTTTCGTGATTTAGTCGCTGAAGTCACCATGTTACTAACCTACCAAGCAACAATACAATTACCAACCGAAAGTAAAACTATTGAATGCTGGTCGGGCAATGTTGAAGTTGAAACGATGGCACAAAAACAGCCTACGCTTGTTCCTATTTTACGTGCTGGTTTAGGTATGTTAACCGGTGCGATGCAAGTTTTACCCTGCGCCAAAGTATCGGTTGTAGGTTTAAAGCGTAATGAAGAAACGCTTAAAGCTGAAACTTATTACGAAAATATATTAAGCGACATCAGCGAACGTACTGCTATTATTATCGATCCTATGTTAGCAACCGGTGGCACTTTAAAAGCAACCATAGACATGCTTAAAAAATCGGGGGCAAAAAAAATTATTGGTTTGTTTTTAGTCGCCGCACCTGAAGGTATTAAAGTAATTGAACAACATCATAGCGATGTAGATCTTTATATTGCCGCAATTGATCAACGTTTAAATGAGCAAGGATATATTTTACCGGGATTGGGTGATGCAGGTGATAAAATTTTTGGCACCTTGGGATAAAAATTCTAGAACCTAG
>CAZVPC010000064.1:7175-14139 GCA_964629005.1 uncultured Pseudoalteromonadaceae bacterium
GGTGATGCAGGTGATAAAATTTTTGGCACCTTGGGATAAAAATTCTAGAACCTAGAATCTAGAACCTAGAATCTAGAACCTAGGCTCTAGATTCTAGGTTCTAGGTTCTTACTTTTGATATTTACGTCTAAAAGCAATAGGTACTAATAACAGCAAAGAAAACCAGCCAAAACTTGCACCTTTACGTTTGATCTTTCCTTTTACACTTGAACAATCTTCTATTTTTCCAGCAATGGGTTGTAATGTTACCGCGCGTATAACATCTTCTTTTAATTGATTACCATCTTTATCAAACTCCAACTGACCATAAGCGTCATGACGGGGAACTTTAACTACCGCTGTAGCTGATATTTCATTAAAATCATTAATATCCCTTGCTTCAACAATATTGTAGGCAGAATCACAAGATAAAAAGTCATTTAAATCGGTAAAAGTATCGGTATTAATATCATATAAAAAACCATGCCGACGACGAGGTTTTCTTTGAGTATCATTATGTGTTTCAACTTCACCCTCACCAACAATAAAACCTTGTTCATTTATAGCTCTAGCC
Source organism: uncultured Pseudoalteromonadaceae bacterium (assembly GCA_964629005.1). Classification (GTDB taxonomy): domain Bacteria; phylum Pseudomonadota; class Gammaproteobacteria; order Enterobacterales; family Alteromonadaceae. The sequence continues at coordinate 7,729 of CAZVPC010000064.1, forward strand.
GTGCTTGATGATCCAGAAAAAAAATCATCCGGAAAAACCATGGTTAAATCAGCTGTATTAGTGTCAACATAATAAAATTTAGTTCGTTGACTGCCATTAACAAACTTATTTACATGACCTACCGCGATGCCCGCATCATTAATATCATAAGCTCTAGAATCAAATTCTTTACGATGATCTTTAGAAAAAGAGATAGCTTTGCCATCTTTATACATAACGGCGTAAAAAGATCTGGATTCAAATCTTGATGGCTTGGTTTGTGCTGCGTCTTGCCAACCATGAGCAAAACCAACAACCACATTATTATTATTAATTGCTTGTGCATAACTTTTAAAAACACGGGTGTCATCAACATTGGGTGTGACTAAATTACCCAAACTCTCACTGGAGATCACATTTCCTTGACCATCAAATTGAAAAAGCATTGCTTGTAACGAATACATGCTAGTACGCAATTCCCAAACACAAACCTCAAATGGTTTGTTTTTAAGCACATTAGGATCGGCACAACCTCCGCTTGTACTTTCAATGGTATTAAGCACACTTTCTTTAATTGATGAACTCGCGTAACCAACACCAAAACGGTTATCATTCATGTCTAACAAAGCAGATTCACCACCAAAACGACTTTCAGGGGGAATGATCTGTTTAATAGTATTACCATTATCTAAGGTGACAAAACCTCGGGTAGTAAAATCTCTGACCCAATGGGTTACCTCATTACCGCTACTATCAGTAAAAGCAAACGGGAGATAAGGGGCAGTGGCGTTACCATAAATCCAAGATTCATTGCTGACCCCATTGACAAAATCAGTGGTTGAACGTGAAAGAATGCCATTAGATAAATTTTCATCAAAAATAGTTACTTCGCTGGTCTCTCCATTTATATTGACCATAACATTAGCCGTACCTATTTTTTGTAATAGGCTGTTACTTATGTTTTTCTTTTGCTGTAAATATTGTACCACCCAAGAAAAATCATTCGCGGTTGGATTCCCTGCCCTTAAAGCTGCCGAGTCTTGAATATCAGCTAGCAATGTATTTTGCTCATTGCCAATCCTAGCTAAAGATTCTATGGCATTAAAATCTCTATCGGTTAATAAATCAAACCGTACTGGAATATTATACACCTGACTCCCCGAAATAACGGTGACATCACTATTGTTTTTTCGTTGTGCTGAAGTAAATTTGTGACTATTAGTATTGCCCGCATCAATAACTTTATAGGTGGCCGCTTGAGTTGGTGAGAAGCCTATTGCGGTAGTTACGCCCAATGTTATTAATGATTTTAAAAAATTATTCATCTACTACTGTGCTCTTCTTATGTATATTTTTAGTTATCACTAAAATTTAATTTTACGCTGGATTCATTTGTTTACTTATGTAAGCGCAATAAAATAAACAACAGTGAAATAATATTATAATTCGTCTAATTCTTGCCAACGATTATAAATGACTTCGAGTTTCGACTCTGTTTCTTGCAACTGGTTCAAAATTGTTGACGTTTTTTCTGTACTTTGATTAAAAAAATCACCGTGATTAACTTTTTCTTGTAATTCATTAATTAAAGCTTCTAGATTATCTATTTGTTCTGGCAAAGCTTCAAGCTCTCTTGCTTGTTTATACGACAATTTTTTCTTATTGGATGGAACGATGGCTTGTTTAGCACTGTTTTCAACTTGCTTTTCAGCTTTGCTACTGGCCTGATTTTTCGGCAAATGTTGTGCTTTCAATTCTTCTTTTAATGCTAAATACTCATCAACATCGTCATAGCCACCAACGATCTGATTAATGTAACCCGAACCATCAAAGTATAAACAGCTATTAACGCTATTATTTACAAAATCACGGTCATGGCTAACCACAATAACCGTGCCCGCATAATTAGCCACCACTTCCTCTAATAATTCAAGCGTTTCAATATCAAGATCATTGGTGGGTTCATCCAATATTAACAAATTACTAGGCCGCAAAAACAATCGCGCTAACAACAAACGGTTTTTCTCACCACCAGACAAGGCTCTAACGGGTGTACGAGCGCGTTTAGGACTAAATAAAAAGTCTTGCAAATAACCTAAAACATGGCGTGATTTACCGTTTACTTCAACGTCTTGCTTACCATCGCCAACAATTTCTTGTACGGTTTTGTTAACATCTAATGCTTCACGATGCTGATCGAAATAAGCTATTTCCAAATTAACACCTGAGCGCATTTTACCACTGGTTGCAGCCAGTTCTTCCATGATCAACTTGATCAATGTGGATTTACCTGTACCGTTTGCACCAATAAAAGCGAGTCTGTCATTACGGTTGATCAATAAATTAAGTTTATCGATAACAACTTTATCGCCAAAGGCAACAGTTACGTTTTCAGCCTCAAACACCAACTTACCTGACCGTTCGCCTTGAGAAATATTCATGGTGCTTTGATTTCTGACTTCTCGGCGCGCTTGACGCTCTAAACGTAATTTTTCTAAGGCACGAACACGTCCTTCATTGCGAGTGCGGCGAGCTTTTATACCTTGTCTGATCCAAACTTCTTCTTCAGCAAGGCGTTTATCAAACAACGCATTTTGTTGTACTTCAACCTGTAAGTCGTGGTTTTTTTGTTCAATATAGAGATCGTAATTGCCGGGATAACTTTTCAGTTGTCCGCGATCTAAATCTAAAATTCGCGTTGATAAACCACGAATAAACGCCCGATCATGGCTGATAAAAATGATAGTACCAGCAAAGTCTTTTAAAAATTTCTCTAACCACAACACACTGGCAATATCGAGATGGTTAGTGGGTTCATCAAGCAATAAAATATCAGGGCTGGTAACCAACGCTTTCGCCAATGCCACTTTACGTAACCAACCACCGGAAAGATCGCAAATATTAGCATCACCATCTAACGACAAAGTGCTCATTACTTGCTCAATTCGCTGTTCATCTTGCCACGCATTAGCTTGTTCAAGCTCTTCTTGAACCTTAGCTAAAGCATTAAGATTTTTTTCACTAGCATCTTCGCCAATAACATGAATTAAATGGTGATAACGCTTAATTAAGTCTGCATTTTTTTGTACGCCTTGCGCGACATAATCAAAAACAGTGGTGTTAGTCGACTCGGGTGGATCTTGTTCTAACATTGCCATTTTCATGGTACTAGATTTTAATATTTGCCCGTCATCAAGGTTTTGCAGACCCATTAATACCTTCATTAAGGTAGACTTACCGGCACCATTGCGCCCCACTAAACAAATACGCTCCCCTGTTTGCACGCTAAGTTCAGCTTTGTCTAAAATTTTATCTTCGCCAAAAGCAAGCTCTGCATTGGCTATTCTTAATAATTCCATTGTTATTTAAAATTCTCTAATTGCTCAAGGGTAAATGGCCAAAAAAGCGTTTCAGTAGCTTCTTGGCCCTTTTCAAATTTTTCTAATACCGGAATGCTAATACCATATAACTCAACTAGCTTTTCATCTTCAACAATATCAACAAGTGCAACTTGCCCGCTTATATTAGCCTGCTGGCAAAGCACAAACGCTTGTTCACATAAATGACAGCCTTCGCTGCTATATAAATTATATTTTTTGTTCATTAACCTTTATTCCTCTTTATTTAGCGTATTGCGAGTTAATGACCAGCTATTATGAATATGTTTATTACGAGCAAAATCTTTATCGCGAGTCAGCGCCGTTAACTCCTTCACTATTAACCCTAATTCAGCCATTGCTGCAAAATCTATTTTGAAATTGCGCTTGTTGTTGGTAAAAATTAACTCACCTTGTGGGTTTAGCGAATTTAAAGCATCCGTAATTAATGCAACATGATCGCGCTGTACATCAAAGCTGTCTTCCATTCGTTTTGAGTTTGAAAAGGTTGGCGGGTCAATAAACACCACATCATATTGATTTTTATTCTTTTTCAACCAATCTAAACAATCGGCTTGAATAAATTGATATTTATGGCTACGTAAATTGTTCAATGCAAAATTGTCTTGCGCCCACTCTAAATAGGTTTTCGACATATCAACCGTGGTAACAGAACTCGCACCATGTAACGCGGCTTGCAATGACACCGAACCAGTATAGGCAAATAAATTTAATAGCGTTTTATTTTTCACTTTTTTAGCGACTATTTGTCGTGTTTTACGGTGATCTAAAAATAAGCCTGTATCAAGATAATCCCATAAATTCACTTTTAATTTAGCACCATATTCTTCAACAACAATGGCTTGGCGAGATTGATTAAGGCGTTGATATTGATCTTTACCTTTTTGTTTTGAGCGTGTTTTAAGGGATACTTTATCAGGGCTAACATTGAGTACTTTAGGTGCCCAATAAATAACTTCTTGTAAACGTTTTACAGTCTTTTCTTCTTCAATGTTTTTTGGCGCGGCATATTCTTGAATAACTAAATAGTCACCATAAACATCTATTGCAACATTAAATTCAGGAATATCAGCATCGTATAGTCGGTAACAAGCAAGTTTTTCGGCTTTGATCCAGCCTTTTAAATTTTTAATATTCTTTTTTAAGCGATTGGCAAAATCTGATTGCTGTTCGGCAAACTCGCTATCTTGAGAGCTAGATTGTGCTTGCTTTTCGCTAATATTATAAAGCGCTAGTTGACAATCTAACGGGCCATTTTTGAGTTTATAACGCTTAAAACTTGCCAATTTTAATAAATTGAGTAATTCAGTGTTAGCGGTAAATATAGCTACTTGCCAATCAAGAAATTGTGTTTTTAAGATTTGTCCTAGTAAAACAAAATTTTCAACTAATTCTGGTAATTCGCCAATACGCTCGCCATAAGGAGGATTAAATAACAGCGTGCCTGCTTGTTCAAAGCTATTGGTTAATTTGTTAATGTCTCGACATTTAAAGGCAATAAATTGCTGAAAACCCGCATTACGCACATTTTGCTCGGCAGTTTTTAAAACGTGTGAATCGATGTCGATACCGGTTACTTTACAGTTCAATTGCATTAAACCTTGCGCAGAAACCTCTTTCGCTGAGTTTAAAACTTGTTGCCATAATTCATCATTATGATTATGCCAAGCTGTAAAGCCCCAATTAAAACGCTCTAACGCGGGCGCAATTTTGGCCGCCATGCTTATTGCTTCAATTAATAACGTGCCTGAACCACACATAGGATCAATTAACGGCTTACTAATATCATTTAACCAGCCAGAGCGTTGCACTAATGCCGCTGCTAAATGTTCTTTTAGCGGTGCGGCGCCGCTATGCTGGCGATAACCGCGTTGAAATAGACTGCGCCCTGAAAAATCAAGGTAAAAAGTAACCTTAAGTTTTAATAACCGCGCTTGAATACGTATATCAGGATAATCTTTTGCAACGGATGGACGCTCTAAACCTCGTTCACGAAAATCATCAACGATGGCATCTTTTACCGTTAAACCACCAAACTGAGTATTACGAATCGCTTGGCTTTTACCTACAAAGTCGACTGCAAAAGTGTTTTCTGTAGAAAAATGTTCAGACCAATTAATCGTTTTTGCCGCATCATATAAGTCTTCTTTTGATTCTGCTGCAATTTGTGGTGCAAGTTTTATCAGTATTCGCGTCGCAAAACGACTCCATAAACAAATATGGTAGCCAAGTTCTAATGACGCAGTAAAATGTACGCCATCAGGTTTTTGTACAACCTGTTCTGCGCCTAGCGCTTTAACTTCATCGGCTAATAAAACTTCAATACCGATTGATGTTAGCGCTAAAAATTGATGCATGGTTTTTCCTAGAAAAAAGAAGTGATTTTTGACCGGCAGATTATACCCTTAAATAGAGTAAAGTTTGAGTGAAAAGACAAAATTGTCGGTAATTACAACGATTAGTACACAAATAAAGCAAATAACTTACCAAAAATAAAAAACACCTATTTTTTATTAAAACTTACTTGCAATTACTAGCGACACTCCTTATTATACGCCTCGTTTTCAGGGAGACAAAAGTTCGCTGAAAACCATCCGAACGCGGGATGGAGCAGCTTGAAAAGACTCATCGTCGGACTCAGCTCTCATGAATTGACGAAGGTCGTCGGTTCAAATCCGTTTCTTAAATAAATTCATTTAGAAGAATTAAAAAACTAAAGCTTGCTTTACTATAATGAGTAAAGTCATTCGGACGCGGGATGGAGCAGCTTGGTAGCTCGTCGGGCTCATAACCCGAAGGTCGTTGGTTCAAATCCAGCTCCCGCAACCAATTTTTAGAAAGACTTATATTAGCTAAAGCTCGTCGGGCTCAGCTCTTATAAAATGGCGAAGGTCGTTGGTTCAAATCCAGCTCCCGCAACCAATTTTTAGAAAGACTTATATTAGCTAAAGCTCGTCGGGCTCAGCTCTTATAAAATGGCGAAGGTCGTTGGTTCAAATCCAGCTCCCGCAACCAATTTTATCATTAGTTTTTC
>CAZVPC010000065.1:0-14125 GCA_964629005.1 uncultured Pseudoalteromonadaceae bacterium
CTCGCTCCTTACCTACATCCTTGTAGGCATAACCGCGCATGAATAATTCAACACTGGCTAGCAAATAGGTATCTACTTCTGCTTTAGATAATTGATACTCGGTATTAAATTCAACTCTCATCCACACTTCTCCTTTCATCATATTTAAAAATTGTAATGCGGCAAAACGAGGGTTAGTTATGTGTAATATATTACGTTGCGCTAATATCGACATTAACTCGGCAACCTCAGTGGTTACTTTTTCAGGTCCTGCTTGATAAAATAACTCAGATAACAACGGATACGATTTCGCTTCGTAAGCACAAATTTTATGAACCGCACAAGCTTCTTTTGACGTTAGCATACACAAAAAACGTTGCGCCAAAATCATCAAAGCAGCTTTTGGATCGGAGAGGTCATCTACGGAGAAATCTACCATGCGATAGGAGTCGCACTTTTGTTCGATGGCTGCCGCAAATAATTCGGTTTTACTGCCAAAATGGCTATAAACCGTTTGTTTTGAAACATCTGCATGGCGTGCAATTAAGTCCATGCTAGTTGAGGCGTAACCTTGCTCAGTAAATAATGATGTAGCAGCACCAAGAATTTGCTGACGCTTAACATTACTTTTACTGCGGGTTTTAGTCTTCATCATTATTATTTACTCATGGCACTGTGCTTTTGTGCTGATCACGCACAGCAGTTCTAAATATCACTGCTATATTTATCTAGACTGTCCAGTTTATTCTAACAAAATAAACTGGACAGTCTAGTTTACTAACATTAGACTATACAGTCTAGTATGAATTTATGGCAGTTGTCATTATTTAAGGTTCGAGATGAAATTTATAAAACCCTTTATTTATAGTGTATCCATAATCACATTAAGCCTATTAAGTGCTTGCTCAGAAAAAACAGAAAGCGCTCAAGTTGACACGCCTTATTATCATGTAGCCAAAATCATTCAACTTAAAGAAGAGTCTTTTTATACAGTAAACAGGGCATATACAGGTCAAATATCTACAAGGCAAGTAAGTAAACTTGGTTTTGAGTTTAGTGGTATTGTTAATCAAGTTTTTGTTGATAACGGCGATCGTATCATTCAAGGTCAAATTCTTGCTCAACAAAGTATTGAATTATTAACCATTAAAGCTAAAGAATTAACCAGCCAAATAAAACAAAATCAAGCACAAATAGCACTCAATAAAATTAATTTAAAACGTGTTACTAAATTAGAAAGTAAAGGATTCAGCTCACAACAGCAATTGGACGAATTGAAAACGGAGAAAAAAGTACTTTTAGCCAGTTTGCAGGGGCTAAAAGCCTCATTTTCGGCAATAAAATATCAAATTAGCCATAGTAAATTAATTGCTCCTTTTGACGGTATAATTGATAAACGGGTGATGGCAAAAGGTGAAGTCATCAGTGCTGGAGCTCCAGTATTTCAACTGATCAAGCAAGGACAAAAACAAATCACCGTTGGTGTACCTGCCAAGCTTGCTGCATCGTTAACACTAGGAAAAGTATTTGATGTTGCCATTGCTGAGCAGCATGCACCAGCCAAACTCATTGCCATTGGCGATCAAGTAAGTTTAAAAAACAGAACGGTTGAATTACGTTTAGGTTTGCCTGCAAATATTGCCAGCTTTAATGGTCAAATTGCTAAAATAACTATCCCAGAAAAAATAAAACAAATCGGTACTTGGCTACCCATTACGGCACTTACCGACGGCATAAGAGGGCAGTGGAATATTTTTACTGTTAAACCACAAGCAAATAACCTTTACCAAATTAACACGATGACCGTACAAGTTTTGTATACCAATCAAGAGCAGGCTTTTGTCACGATAGCGGGTGATAAGTTTCCGCAAATAATTGCTGAAGGTGTTCATCGCTATGTTTCAGGTCAACATATTAGAAAAGCCACAACACTTATTTCAAAAAATCAACCTAGTCAAGGCGCGCAATTATGATCCGCTCTTTTGTTAAAAATGGGCGTTTAATGTCGTTGGCGATTATTTTATTGATCGTCTCTGGATTAGGTGCTCTATCTACGTTACCGCGCACAGAAGATCCCCGTATTGAAAACCGCCACGCGAGTGTTATTACGCAACTGCCAGGCGCAAGTGCCGAACGTGTTGAAGTATTAGTGACTGAAATAATTGAGCAAAAATTACGTAAATTATCAACAATAAAGCTGATTGAATCAGTCTCACGCCCTAATATTTCAGTGGTACAACTTGAGTTACAAGATGAAGTAACTAACTCAGTGCCAGTGTGGTCTAGAGTGCGTGATTTGCTCGCCGATATTGCTACACAATTTCCAGCTAATACAATACCTCCGGTTGTTGAAGATGATAGAAGTTACGCTAATACCCAATTAATTTCATTAAACTGGCAAGCTAATACTAAAGTTGATCTTGCTAGCCTAGGCCGTTACGCTAACGAACTGCAAAATCGTTTGCGTTTGGTAAGCGGCACTGATTTAGTGACCATATTTGGACGTGATCAAGAAGAAATTTCGGTTGATATTGATAATGCTCAAGCAAGCCAGTTAAATTTATCTACTCGTGACATTTCAGAAAAAATTCGTACAGCCGACGCCAAAGTTTCAGCCGGCGAAATCATTAACAGCCACAATAAAATGCAAGTAGAGTTATTAGGGGCATTTGATACCGTTGAACGTATTGCGAGTATTCCACTTAAAAATAATGACAATGGTACCATTTTACATTTGGGTGATATTGCCAAAGTAAAAAAAAGTTTAGCATGGCCGCCTAAAGAAATTGCGTTGGTAAATGATCAAGACTCTGTAGTAGTTGCTACCCGTATGTTGCCCAATTTACGAATTGATCAATGGACGGTACAAGTACAAAAAGAACTCGATGACTTTTCAACAATACTACCAAGCAGCATTAAACTAGAAGTACTATTTGATCAAAACACCTATACCTCGAAACGGTTAGGAAATTTGATGAACAATATTACCTTTGGTTTTATCATTATTTCAGTGGTGCTACTCGTTACTTTGGGCTGGCGTTCAGCGGTTATTGTGGCGGCGTCATTACCCTTAACGGTATTGTTTACTCTGGCGGTGATGAATGCTTATGGCTTACCTATTCATCAAATGTCGGTAACCGGATTAGTGGTCGCCTTAGGCATAATGGTTGATAACGCTATCGTGATGACCGACACTATACAAACTAGACGACAACAAGGGTATCGTCGCTTAGACTCTGTCGGTTTTGCCGTTAAACACCTTTGGCTACCGTTATTAGGTTCAACGCTAACTACAGTATTAGCATTTATGCCCATTATTTTAATGCCCGGTCCAGCGGGGGAGTTTGTGGCCGGCATTGCTTTAAGCGTGATCTTTTCACTGGTTGGTTCCTATATTATTTCACATACTATTGTTGCTGGGCTGGCAGGACGCTTTTTACCGAAAGGTCAAGAGGGTAAAAAATCATGGTTTAATATTGGTATACATATGCCGAAATTAGCACAATGGTTCGAACGTAGTCTTTATACAGTTTTTAGTCATCCCAAAAAAACCTTGTTAGTTGTGTTAATTCTACCCTTACTTGGTTTTGTATTCGCTAAACAACTCACGGAACAATTTTTTCCACCTTCTGATCGTGATATGTTTCAAATAGAATTATTTTTGCCCGCACAAAGCAGTATTTTTACTACCGAAAAAGTAAGTAAAGCCATAAGTAAATATTTACACCAACAACCAGGGATCAAAGAGGTTCGTTGGTTTATCGGTAAAAATGCACCGTCATTTTATTATAATTTAATGCCAACTAAAGATGGTGCTCAATATTACGCTCAAGGTATGATCACGGCTGAAAATTTCGAAATAGCAAACAAGCTTATTCCAAGAATTCAAATAGCCCTTGATGATCTGTTTCCGCAAGCACAAATTTTAGTAAGAAAACTTGAACAAGGTCCTCCATTTAATGCGCCTGTTGAACTTAGAGTTTTCGGGCCAAGCTTAGATAAACTTAAAGAAATAGGAGATCAACTACGAGCAATTATGGCGTCTACAGAAGATGTTATGCATACCCGCGCAACATTACAACCGGGCACACCTAAAATTTGGTTAGATACCGACGAAGATGCCGCTGCCTTAGCAGGTTTAACCTTGAGTGATATTGCGGGGCAACTAAATACCGCCTTGTCGGGGCAAACTAATGGTTCCATTATCGAAGCAACTGAATCAATTCCAGTACGGGTACGCATTGCCAATGGTCAGCGTAATCAATTAAGTGACTTAGCAAGTATTGACTTGGTCAATCCTCAAACAGGACAAAAAATACCACTGTTAGCTTTAGCCCATTTAAGCATAAAACCAAGTCGTGGTGCTATTCCCCACCGAGATGGTGTGAGAGTTAATGTAATAGAAGCTTATATTCGTGCGGGTGTATTACCGTCAGTGGTTTTAAACCGAGTAAAAAGCGCAATGGCAGAGCAAAAATTCCAACTACCTGCGGGATATAAAATTGAAGTTGGTGGCGAGTCTGCTGAACGCAATAAAGCCGTTGGAAAACTGCTTGCAAGTGTTGGCTTAATATTTACGTTATTGATCACTGTCGTTGTTTTGTCTTTTAATTCTTTTAGATTGAGTGCTATTATTTTCTTGTCGGCCATTCAATCAGTTGGTTTAGGTTTACTCAGTGTTTACTTATTTGGTTATCCGTTCGGTTTTACAGTGATCATTGGTTTACTTGGTCTGATGGGATTAGCAATAAATGCAGCTATCGTTATTATTGCCGAATTAAAATCTAATAAAGCGGCTGTTAATGGTGACGCCAAAGCTATTGTAATATCAGTACAAAGCTGTACTCGACATATTACCTCAACCACTATAACTACCGTTGGTGGCTTTTTGCCACTTATTTTAGCCGGAGGTGGATTTTGGCCGCCTTTTGCTGTTGCTGTTGCGGGTGGTACGGTATTAACAACGTTGTTGTCTTTTTATTTTGTGCCTGTTGCCTTTATCATCATGAGTAAACGGCGTGCTTTTGATGCAATAGAAAGCTAAATCAAGCGATAAGAAAAGAGGATAAAATGCATCGCCATTTTATCCTGTTTTTATATTCCGCCATGGGTATATTATAAATATTATTCGATTATTTTAGATCGGGATCAAAACCATGTTTTATTTTTTCGATTCGTTCAATATGTCGATGATGGGCTTTAAAAGCAGCAACACCAAAGGCGCCAATTATAGCGATGATAGGTATTAGCAACTCTAAGTTTGCGGGATTGAGTATTTCTTTTAACCATTCCATTTTATATTTCCTTTATAAAATATTTGTATTAACGTTAATTTAACTTATTTTAGCTTGTTTTATCAACAATTAATAATTAATTAATAAATAAAAAAATCCGTTCATTATTCTTCGAAATAGGTTCCCCAACCGTCATAATCAACCTGACACTGTTTCGCTAAATTAACCATCTGTTGGGTTTCTTTAAAAATAATTTCAACCTCTAATGGTTGTTCAGTTGAAATATCAAAGGCAAAAATTTTATCACCATTTTCAAGTTCAGCTTCTTCGGGCTCTTCAACCTCAAAACCTAACTTAAAGGCGGTGATAGCCGCTTGTTCTAGTAAATTAAAATCGGCACTAGAAAAATGATGCTCTATGGTATGAAAAACTTCTTCATTAGAGCCATCAGCAATTAAATTTTCAACCAACAGTTCAGTATGTTCTTGCCACTGTTGTAGTTCATTTTCCATTATCATATACTCTATTAATAATTAGTTTGTAACATCTAAGATTCTACTATTATGGCAATAACAGCTGGATCAACGGTGAAATTTAGGATCATATTTCAGCAGCAATTTCTTGATCCAGCGCAGAGATCTTATTAGCCATTAAGGTATGTGTATCATTAGCGATTGTTCTAATATTCTCTCGAGCATCCGTGACTAATGTGATCGGATCTAAAAATTCGATGATCATCTTACCATTATCCCAACGATTTAACTTGACCGCATTATGTAAATTACTCGCGCAAACTGGCACAATAGCAACGTCAGCTTGTAAAGCCGTTCGAAAAGCACCCGTTTTAAAAGGTAATAATCCTCGACCATGACTGCGAGTTCCTTCGGGGAAAAGCCAGACTGAAATTTTTTGTTCTTTAATTTTTTTAGCCGCTAAAACAATAGTATTCATGGCTTTATTGGTATTATTTCGGTCAATTAATATATTACCAGTTAACCAATACATTTGCCCAAAAAAGGGGATCCATTTCAGACTTTTCTTACCAATACTTACTGTTCTAGGCTGCACAGCCGTACTAATAGTAAAAATATCATAGCTATGTTGATGGTTACATACATAAACAAAAGGACCTTGATTTTTAACCGATTGTGGAATTCTAACCTCAACCTCCAATCCCAACAGCCATGATAGTTTTCCTAAACATCGCGAAGCATAATAAACATTATTAGCTTTAAATGGCCTAACTAAACAAAAAAGCGACACCATGATGGAAATCAGCACTAAAGCGACTGCCAGTAAAAATAAACGTAATACAGCTAACAAAAGAAATCCTCAAAAAAATGAACTCGAATAAAAACTTCGCAGGAAATAGCTTTATTGCTTTAGTTTAAGGATGAAACGATCAAAACAATATTGCTGCGCTAATGTTACCTTATTATCAAGTTGATTGTCATAAGCAAAATTTTTATTTTAAAAAGACTAATAAGATCATTCACCTATTAATCAATGTGAATAATTGTTATTTTTTTTATACTTTATTAACCCTATTTTATTAAAATTTAGCTATAGTTATAATGTGCTAAATAGCTGGGCTAAAAAAAATAATTACTAGTTAGTGTATTCACTATTACAATTGATTTGAGCAACAGATTAAGAGAAACTCTCAATGGAACTCTCTGTAAAAAAAGTGTTAATTCTGTCTACATTCCTATGCTGTGTGCCCGCATTGGCAGCAGCAGAGTTGACTGAAGCTGAAAAATCAGTAGCCCCTCCAATAATGAGTAACATAAACACGCTACCTAACAGCGCCAACATGAGTATGGCCAAACTCGATTTAAAATTTAATAACGGCACTGTTATTTCACCGCCTTTAACAAAACAAATATTGCCTAAAAATTTAGATTTTTTCCCTTTGAATTATGGCCTTTGGCGAGCACAAAAAAGCAGTTTGAATTTAGCTGACATGATCAACAATCGTTTTGATTGGCAAAAAAATGGGCAAGAAGATAGTGTTGCTTTCGTCCTATTACAACAAACGACTTATAATGAAACCTTATCGAGTAGTGCTCTTTATAATTATGGCGGGTTTAGTGCAGAGACGGGATTTGTGAATGATAATTCTGAGCAATCATCAGGCACCAAATTTTATTTACAAAGCTCACTAGTTATACTTAATAATCAACACTTTAATATTGCCGTATCAGCAAGACTCGATAGTTTAGACAAGCAAAACATTAACTACTTCAACACAAACAATTCATTTTTATATGAACCTAGTTTTAGCTCAACGTTAGGAATAGTTGGCAGTTATTCACTCACCAAAAAATGGACGCTTACTGGTGCTGTTACCGCCACCGCAGTAAATGAAAACGCCCTTGAAAACCAAACCTTTAATTCCAAACGTTATAATATGGCAGTTATTGGCACCACTTATTCTTTTTAATTATACTCATGCTTATTTTAACAACGTGGATCAGTTAACTTAACGTGCGGTTGATTTTTTGAATCATGGATAAACTTAGTTAGATGTTCAAATTTATCAAGGCGATAGAGTTGGCGAAACACTACCCAATCAAGTAAACAATATAAACTAATCGCGAGATAAGACCATTGCTCAAAGTGGCCTTCGCTCACCGCAAGATCTAATTGTGTCAACGTTATCGCCACACGTTCATTTTGTAAATTAAAAAACAGTAGATCTTGATCCGTATCTAACCCTGAGCGTTGACTTAACAATAAACTAATAAATGAATCGTTAGCCGCATCAATGAGTGTTAATAAATTTTCTTGTTGCCAAGATAAAGAAATTGTTGAATTTTTTTCGCATAAATAACGATAAATAACTCTTGAGTCGTAAATATACTGTTCATCATCAACAATAAAAGGCACTTTAAGGGTTGGGTTTTTAGCAATAAGTTGTTGACGTCCTGCAGCAGAAAATATATCGATGTTAATAAATTGAAATGATTGATCTGCCAAAAAAAGGCGTACTCGTCTAACATAAGGTGACGTTGTTGAGCCGTAGAGTTTCATTGTTTTTCCTTTAGCCATGTATAAAAGTATTTCAAAAACACTATAAATGAGTTAATCATATTATGCCAAAAAATAATCAACTTTCAATTATCCCCTCATAAAAGTGTAGCCGTTGGTTAATTTCACTAATATATTGGTTATTTGACGTTTATATAATGTGGCGTTAAAAAACTTACCGCTCAAAATAGATTAAGTTGTTGATTTGTTTTAATAATAAAAACTGGCATAAATCATGTTGTCTATTGTTCACTTGATAGATTAAAAAAAATTAATAGGGATCTCAACCATGCGTTTATTATCTTACCTAACGACCTTTGCAACGATAGCTCTGGTGATATTTTGGCAAAAAACATTATCGGCTCAGCCAAGTTCGATGATGGTTCTGGTGATTTAACTGTAAAAAAAGTCTCTGGTGAAGTGACGATTACAGATGGTTCAGGTGATATTAATATAAAAAATGTTGGCGGCTTAAAAATCCTTGAAAGTGGCTCTGGCGGATTACACATTAGCAATGTTACTGGTGATTTTGAGATTAATAACTAATATTAACAACCTCACGGCTGTAGTTTTTTTGCTGTTGTTTGAATGAATGTTAAAAAAGGCTGATATCTAAGGTTACAAGCTCGTTACTTTAAGGTATAAAGCGGTACAACACTTAAAAAATAATCGTACCGATCAAATTAATAGCCTTGAGCTTTATCTAGAATCAGCAATCGAGACACGGATAATAGTGCCCAACTGTTGAATCTAGGTTTATTTAGATCTGTCGAATTAGGAAATTAAAATGACGTCTAAGATCCGAGCTTTAAATTATGCCGAGCATGGTCAGGTAAAATTAATAAAAACGACTAATCATGTTCATGTTAGTGATCAACAAATTATACCGCTTATCGTGCATGAATTTTCTTTAGCGGGTGCCGAAATGCCCGTTGTTTTTGTAAAAGATAAAGAAAACGATAGCTTTCAACCAGTCGCTTTAATGGGTTTTCAAGCAGGTGAAAATTTATTTTGTGGTAAAACAACTTGGCGAGGTAGTTATGTACCTGGTTCTGTAATGCATCATCCTTTGGCGTTGATGGCAAGTGAAGAAGATGAAAATCAATTCCAAGTTATTTTGATGGAAGACAGCCATTTAATTAATGAAACTGAGGGTGACGCTTTATTCGATGCACAAGGTAATGAAACAGAATACTTGAAAAAACGGAAAGATATTTTAGGTGCCTACTATGAGAATGTGCAGCGAACTAATGCGTTTGTGAAAACTTTAGTGGAAAAAGACTTATTAATTTCACAAATATTGACTATAGATATAAATGATCAAAAAATGAATTTGAGTGGTTTGTATTTAGTCGATGAGAATAAACTTAATACCTTGCCTGATCAGGAGTTTCTAAACCTCCGCGAAAGGGGCTATTTATCGCCAATATATAGCCATATGGCTTCAATTCATCAATTGAATAATCTAGCGCGATTAAAAAAACAGTTATGATCGTTTTTGTCGATAGAGCGTGTTGCTAAAGTGTCGGCTTAGATGAATATTCTTGTTTGCTTTTAGCTCTCGAGTAAGATGAGGAATTTCTCTCATCTCCTCTAAGACTATTATCTTTGTCAGAACCTAATTAACAATTCGTTAGCCATGCATCTTAGTAAATTTGGCTAATAAAGTTTTTTCATCTTCAATCCGTTGAGGATCTGGTTTTATGCAGTCTATTGGACAAACACTAACGCATGTAGGTTTATCATAATGACCTATACATTCAGTGCATTTGTCGGGGTCAATTTCATAAATGTCTTCACCCAAGGTGATTGCTTGATTGGGACATTCAGGGTCGCACATGTCACAGTTAATGCAGGTATCTTCAATCAATAGCGCCATACCATTACCTTTTTTAAGCTAAGCTTAGTTAGTTTGGTTTTGTGCGAAAGGATGACGGGTGGTACCGCCTGCCTCTAAATAGCGCATAATAATACCAAAAGATAAATCTAAGTCGGTAGCAATAGGAATAAATACTTTATAACCAGAGCCTTTGGCATCGGTTATGGCTTCTGCTTTGGCATTTTCCATGTTAGTTAATGTAAAAGTTATATTGCCACTTGGCGTCATTAATTCGAGCTTATCGCCAACTAAAAATTTATTTTTAACCTCAATTTCAACTAAATTATTACTGTTGTTTCTACCAAGAACTTCCCCCACAAATTGTTGGCTATCACTTTTTGAATAACCATAGTCATAGTTTTGAGTATCACCATGGCGATGGCGTTGTAAAAAGCCTTCGGTGTAACCTCGATGAGCTAAATGTTCGAGATCTATTGATAAATTTGGATCAAAACGCTTATCTGCTAAGGCATCGTTAATGGCTTGCTTGTATATTTGTGCAGTACGAGCGCAATAGTAAAATGATTTAGTTCTCCCTTCAATTTTTAACGAATGCACGCCCATTTTAACTAAACGTTCTACATGTTCAATAGCGCGTAAGTCTTTTGAATTCATAATATAAGTGCCGTGCTCATCTTCAAAGGCTGGCATATATTCACCCGGGCGACCTTGTTCTTGCAGCAAAACTATTTCATCACTGTAGTTTTGTTCTTGCTCTTTTTCCTGAGTGGCCTCTTGTTGCTGTGCGGCAACCTCTTGAGGAGAGAATGTCTCAACTGGCTGTACTGCAATAATATCACCTGTTTCGGTTTCTTTCGCGGCATGGCTATCATATTTCCAGCGGCAAGAATTAGTGCAGGTACCTTGATTAGGATCACGTTTATTTATGTATCCAGAAAGTAAGCAGCGACCAGAATAGGCCATACATAACGCCCCATGAACGAAAATTTCAATCTCGATATCAGGACATTTAAGATGAATTTCTTCAATTTCATCCAGTGATAATTCGCGTGACAAAATAACGCGTTCAATTCCTTGTTGTTGCCAAAAACTTACCGTTGCCCAGTTAACCGCATTGGCTTGTACTGATAAGTGAATTGCCATATCAGGAAAGTTTTCTCGCACTAACATGATCAAACCCGGATCTGACATGATCAAGGCATCAGGCTTTAAATTTACCACTGGCGTTAAGTCTTTAATAAATGTTTTTAATTTACTATTATGCGGTGCGATGTTAGTAACCACATAGAATTTTTTACCTAATAGATGAGCTTCATTAATACCAATCGCCAAATTTTCCAAGTTAAATTCATTATTACGAACACGTAATGAATATCTTGGTTGACCCGCATAAACAGCATCGGCTCCGTAAGCGAAGGCATAACGCATATTTTTTAAACTACCCGCAGGCGAAAGAAGTTCAGGTTTAACCATCATTTTTATTTACTCAAACAGGGAACTTTAAAGAAAGACCACTCAAAAGAGCTATTTTAACAAAAATAACTGAATTTCGATAATAATAATTCTCATTGAACATGGTAAAAGTGACATTTATCAATAAAAGGTTATATAAAACGAAAAAAGTGAACGATAAAGAGATATTTTTAAAGGAAAAAATACAATTTTGTGCTATGTTTTTAAGGGTAAGCCAGTGATATTAACTTGGTTGAATTCCCGATCAAATGGGCGTTACCTAGCCGACTTAAATTGTTAATTAACTGTAAATAGGATGCTCTTTTTCTGTTAGATGCCCTGTTCCTATTAAATTGTTGTATTATTTTAAATTTGTTAATTCTATTTTTTGTTGAAGGGGATTTATCTCCGCAAAGTACGTGGTTGAGATCCTTGCTTTCAAACATGATCTAACCCTGACATCCTTATTGGTAAAGGTCACATCTACAATTTATATTGATTAACAACGCTTAAGTACAACAGAATGGAATAGGAACGAGTTAAATACTGGCTCCAATAGATAAAATTTAAGTCCCCGAGCTTAAATACAACAAAATACCAAAAGGATATTTCTATGGCGACTGAAAATGCCTTATACCTGATTCTTTCTGAAAAAATAAAACAAGAAACATTAGTTTTACCTACTTTACCTGAAATTGCCCTGAAAGTTCGTCAAGCGGCCGATGATCCAGATGTTAATTTAAATTACATGGGGGAGGTGATAAGCCAAGATCCTGCTTTGTCACTTGGCATGTTAAAAGTTGCAAACAGTGTTATATTTGGTCGACGCGTTAAAGTTGAAACCGTTAACCAAGCGGTAACTAGAATTGGTTTGAGACAAATAAAAAGTATTGCTACGGCCATGGCATTAGAGCAAGTATTTGTTTCTAAAAATGAATTTATTTCTGCTTATATGAAAAAATCATGGGCAAAAACGGTTGACGTTGCTTCTGTCGCTATTGCGCTAATGACCACTTATTTACAAACACATAAACATGAGTCTTTGACGTTAGATACGTTAACTTTATCGGCTTTGGTGCATAATATTGGTGTTTTACCTATATTAACAGAAGCAGAGCATCACCAAGATATTTTTGCAAATCCTACATTTTTACAGCAGGCGATCATTAAATTGTCGAGTAAAGTTGGCGCGGCGGTTGCTCAAGCGTGGGGATTTTCAGATGAGTTTACCGCGATCATTTCAGACTGGAATGATTTAACTATGCTGCCAATCGAAGCCAGTTATATTGATTTTATTCGTGCTGGGGCTATTTACCATGAAATATTTAAAAATGAATCAACTCGGGCGGCACTGTTAAAAAGTTATGTTGATAAAGGTATTATCCCTTCAGATGATTACATGCAAAGCGACGAATTTACTGAAATGATCGCTGATGTTAAGAGTATGTTTATTTAACGGATTGGTTAATTACATTCAAGATCCAGTTGGAATTATAAGCGCTTTAGACTCTGAGTATAGGATAATAGTTGTGCTATTGTTAAAATCAGTAATGCAGTATAAAGCGTTTATAAATTTGGCTTATGGTTTAGTTTGTAAAAAAATACTTGCTTGTGTTGGCAATTTTAATCGATACCAAGTTAACAGCAATAATATAATAATTGAGAAATACGACATGCTTCCTCCGCCATAACCTTCACTGTAACTAATTTGCTCAGGTTGAACTAGATCATAATCCGTACTTTCTAGCGGTAAGGCAAATAGTGCATTAGAGTCATCACTGCTGAAAGTCGCAACAATATCGGGATAACCCACTTCATATAAATCAATAAGCACTTCATAATTATCACTAACGTAACCGTCAATTAACGTAGTGATCACTTCATAATCGTCGTCAGAGTTATCACTAATAATGTTAAAGTCTTCCGTGGTGAAATAATGTAACCATGGCCCACCATTTCTACTTAAATAAAGTTCAGCATAAACCGTTGCTTGATCAAAACTATCATATCTTAAATAATCAGCATCAAAGGTAACGCTAAAGCTTTGATAAAAACCATCGTAGTCTTCGTCAGTCAGCAACATACTATGCGCATCAAAAATACTAAATTGATAGGTATCATTGTTAACTACTTGATTTTTTGAAAACGGTTTATTATTTTGTGACTGCTTTTTTATTTGCCGATTTTCACCCGAACTGGGCAAAAAACCTTTGACGATGGTCGATAATTTTTGATTGTTTTTAATAAATTGTTCACGGCTTACTGTGCTGATATTTTGCTC
The DNA here is from genome assembly GCA_964629005.1 of uncultured Pseudoalteromonadaceae bacterium. GTDB lineage: Bacteria > Pseudomonadota > Gammaproteobacteria > Enterobacterales > Alteromonadaceae. The sequence goes on from CAZVPC010000065.1 coordinate 13,817, forward strand.
AAGATCAGCGAAAGAAACACTAACTTTTTCACGATGCTTTTCATTTTGAACGGTATTTGCTTGCGCAAAATTAATGGAGGGCAAAGTAATAATTAAACAGATAATTAGAATTAATTTACTCTTACTATTTGAGCTTGAAATTGATTTATTCATGATTAAGTCCCGCCAATTACTATAATTTATTTACTAATGGTTAGACTTATTAAAACCGATGCTAGCTGAATATTAGCTGAACAAAATGGTTATTAAAATAAGTGCCTATGCAGATCACTCAGGTATTTATTCTAATTGTCATCTTCGAAACGTTTT
>CAZVPC010000066.1:0-14116 GCA_964629005.1 uncultured Pseudoalteromonadaceae bacterium
GTTAATAACGGGCAATGACCAAATATTTCATGAAAAATATCCGGCTCTTGTAAATAATCAATCTCTTGACGAGAACGAATAAAAGTAGCGACAGGAAATTTTTTTTCCGATAATAATTTAAAAAATTTGCCAAAACCAATTAATGCTGGCACTGGATAACATTGCCATCCAGTTGTTGCTCGTAAAACCGCACTCACCTCTCCTAACTGTGGAACGTGATCGATCGGCAAGTTTAACTTGGCTAAGCCTTGATTATATTCATCACAAGCTCTATTTTTAATACAATTAAGTTGTCGCGTGATGAGTTCTTGCCAAATTTTATTTTCTTCATCTGTCCACTCAATGATGCCATTTTCATCAGCGACTTTAGAGACATAACCTGTCGCTTTTGCCATTTTATGATCCTTAAAACTAGTATTTCAAGCCTAATTACTTATGTGGTAAACCACTTTATGAATACATACTAAGACAGGCAGATAAGAAAAATAAGCTCACTTGAGTTGGTGGAAATTTGTACGATCTTTACGAATGTAAACTGTTGGTTACAATTATTGTAAAATTTTCACTATCTCAACTTAACGCGGCTTATTTTTTATTAAGGTGGTTACTTGATTAATAATTTCTCGCCGAATGATATTAATTTTCGGTTCTGTCGAATTTAATGCAATACAATCAAATGGAATAGGACGACACAATTTTAACGTTCTCAAACCTAAACGTGCGGTTAACATGCCCGCACCTAACCCTTGTGCCAAACGTCCCGATAATTTACCCAGCAGATCAGCACCCAGCATGTCGGCACCGACATCCGTTAAAATTTCACTTGCACCCGCATAAGCCATATTAATGAATATCTGTTTGATCAGTTTAATTCGACTCCAATAACTTAGTTTTAAACCATATAAACCGGCTACTTTATTTATCATTCTTAAATTTCGCCATAACATGATCATCATGTCAATAATAGCAACCGGACTAAGCGCAACTAAAACCACAGCTTCAGTCGAAAATTTAGCTATTTCGCTGATCGCTTTTTGATCCACTTTAGTTAATACCGTACGCGCGTATAGCTGTAATATTTCTTTTTCGTCATGTTCACTTTGAAGAATATCTTGCCACTGATGTTCTTGCTCAAATAACAGATCACAAGGCAAATTATTTGTTATTTGCTCACATAAATCTCTAGCGTTAAGTTGCTTTGCTGGCAAAATATCTTCGTGACTATTTACCACTAAACGCACTTGCTCCTGTATATTTTGCTGCTGTTTAAATTGTTTTAAGCCCGTTAACTCTCGAAATAAAGCGGCAACAGCAACAAAGGACAAACAAGCTAATATTGCCGCAACAATACCAGTAGTAAATGGTGATTCAACAAAACCGACACTAAAATAATCAACCGCTTCAATAACTAATAATGAAGAAAATAACAAAGCAACAATGCGCCATAGCCAACGAGGTTTTTTCTTGATATTTAATGGTTCAGGTGATTCAAGCTGGGGTTCTAACTGCTCTAGAGTAGCGTCTTGCCAATCATCGTTATTAAAAATTAGTTGTGTTTTAATGTCTAGGTTGTCAGCCTTATTATTCGTATCATTTAACGACTCGAATAATATTTGCTGTTGATATTTATCTTTTAAATCACTCATTTCATTTTATCCCCCAACAAAAACTGTAAAACTTGATCCATACGTAAATGAGGTAAAGCTTGATAACAGTCTTGCTTTTGCTGCGGCGCAAATTCAATAAATTTAAATTGATCCTGTTGCCAATAATCTTGATCGGGTAGTTTAGCTGGCACCGTACCCGGAAATAATGTGATCAATTTTTTATCCGTTAAATTACGCCCTTTTATCACCGGAACAGTTTGTCCTTGATGCACGCTTTTACCAACCTCCGTAGTTTTTACCGCAGCAAGCGCTAATGTTTTCATGTTAAGATCATCAAAACTAAGCTGTTGTTTGGTTTGATAAATTAGCTGTTCCAACAGGCTAACTAAATTACGGTGTTGCTCTGGCGTAACATGGTCGGCTTTTGTGGCAGCAAACATTAAGCGGTCTATTTTAGGTGAAAAAAGCCGTGTTAATAGCCCTGATTTGCCATAATTAAAACTTTCTAAAATTAATCCAATCGCAAATTTTAAGTCAGCAAAGCTTGCTGGCCCTTTATTTAACGGTGTTAAACAATCAGCTAGCACTATTTGTCGATCAAAACGCAAAAAGTGTTCTTGATAAAACTTTCGAACAACCCTTTCTTTATATTCAATATAACGCGCTCGTAACATGCCAATTAAGGTCTCTTCATTAGCATTTTGGTAAACATTACTGTCGATGGTATCAAACGCTAAATAGGGAATAAATTGTAAAATAGGGGCATTGCTAAGTTCACCGGGTAAAATAAAACGACCGGGTTGAATAACCGACAAACCGAGTTCATTGCGAAAATAGTGTAATAACTCGGTATATTGCTGAGCTAGATCTTTTAATAAGGCTTCATCTGCTATTTGTAGTGGATCTAATTGCTTAACCCGATCAATAAATTTTTGGGCAAATTGTTTTCTAGGTGCTTGATTAAGCAAAGTATTCATTTGCTCAGACCATTCTTCAAACGTTTGATTTAGCAATGGTAAATCTAGCAACCACTCACCGGGATAGTCGGTAATATCAAGATACAACGTTGCCATATCATCAACATATTTTAATAAAGAATTTTTAGGACGATAACGAATAGCTAACCTTAACTCACTAATACCAAAAGTAGGCTCTGGCCAAATAGGCTCTTGCTGTTCAAAGGCGGCGATTGCTTCATCGTAATTAAAACGGCCAATATGCAGATGTTTTTGCGGAACTCTTTTCGCTGCAACATATCGCCCCTGATGGACGACATCAAAAAAAATCAATTGTGAACCACTGTTTTCATTGATGAGTTGATTAACCAACGAAGTAATAAATGCCGTTTTGCCACTTTTACTTAACCCAGTTACCGCTAAATTAACCTGTTGGTCAATGACTCGATTAAGTAATCCAGCAGCTTTGTGTTTCACTTTTTTTAATTTTTCGCGATTAATAAGAGCCATGCAAGTGATAATTATTTATTTTAGATGAAAGTAAAATATTAGTGGTTTTAAACACCGTCTTGCTGAACTTGTTTCAGCATCTAAAGATTAATCCTTACAATTTATTAATTTCTCTAGAGACGGTGAATTCAGCCGAGGTTATGTAACTTTCCATCGACCTTAATTGCTGTTCAAGTACGGTAAATTTGCGACGAATATCATGGAAAGCTTTTTTAGGTGGTTCGCCTGCTTGCCATGTGCGCACCTTAACTTTAATAGATTCATTACTAAAATCAACACTCGACCGCGCAACATTAAAGACTTTGCCTTTAATAGTACTGGCAATAGGTTGTTCACTAGTGCCGATTTTTTTATCTAAAATAAACCAAGCGGCAATGTAAATCATCACCAACCAAGGCATTCCAACCAGTACACCAGAAACAACTAATATACGAATAAACCAAGTTTCCCAACCAAAATATTGAGCCAGTCCCGCACAAACTCCAGCTATTTTACCTCGACTAGGATCTCGATATAATTCACCACAAGGTCCACATTTCATTATTTATTCCTCCACTCTGGAGACTCGGCATCTAAAATCGCTTCTAAGGTTTTGATCCGCTCTGCCATTTTATCAGCAAGCTCAGATAAATCAGATAATTGAATATATTCTTCTTCTGTTAATCCTTGGCTTATTTGACGTTTACTGCGGTAATGTAACACCAACCAAATTGGGGCAACTACTAATAAGAAAATAATAATTGGGGCAATAATTATCTCTTCCACGATACCTCTCCTTTCATCTACTTTTTCGTTTAATGGTTATTTTACTTTTTTTTAGCCGTTGCCTTTTTAACGACTGCTTTATTAGCGCTAGAAGCTGAATTAATTTTTGCTTTTAATTGTGCCAATTCATCATCTATTTTATCATCTTCAGCCAAGTCAGAAATTTCATCCGCTAATGATTGGCTACCTAAATCATAAGCATCAACTTGTGCTTCAATCCCATCAATTTTGCGCTCGTAACTATCAAAACGACTTAAGGCATCATTTACTCTATCACTTTGAATGTTACGTTTCACTTTTAACCTTGAATTTGCAGTTTTTTCACGCATTAAAATAGCTTTTTGACGCGCTTTCGCATCAGCCAATTTGTCTTGTAATTGCACCACTTCATCTTGAAGTTTAGCAATATGATCCTCAATGTGTTGTAATTCATTAGCGATAGCACTCGCATTTTCAGTACACTTTTTCTTTTCAAGTAAGGCTGCTCTGGCTAAATCTTCACGACCTTTGCTTAAGGCAAGTTCTGCTTTTTCTTGCCATAATAGTACATCTTGTTCAAAACGATTAATTTGCCGAGTCAAATCTTTTTTATCTGCTAACGTTTTTGCTGAAGTAGAACGTACTTCAACTAAAGTGTCCTCCATTTCTTGAATGATCAACCGTACCATTTTTGCAGGATCTTCTGCTTTATCTAATAAGTTATTGATATTAGAATTAATAATATCTGTAAATCTAGAAAAAATACCCATTACAACATCCTCATTTCTACCATTAATTTTATTTACTAAGCCTATTTATTCATTATTTACGCCATATTGACTAAAACCTAGTAATCATTTGTTTTAAATAGTTTTATTATATTATCAAAAAAAGCTTCAAACCTTACAATTAATGAAATACACTATTTGTTAGTGAAAAAAACCAACAAATGAGCTAAATGTGGCACGCTTTAAACAACAAGATAACTTAATAGGTCAAGCGAATAGTTTTTTGGAAGTATTAGAGCAAATTTCACAAATTGCTCCTTTGTCTAAACCCGTACTCATTATTGGTGAACGTGGTACGGGTAAAGAACTGGTTGCCGCTCGATTACATTACCTTTCTAAACGCTGGGATCAAAGTTACCTTAAATTAAATTGTGCGGCTTTGAACGAAAACTTGTTAGAAACAGAACTCTTTGGTTACGACGCAGGTGCTTTTACTGGTGCGAATAAACGTCATGAAGGTCGTTTTGAGCGTGCGGATAAGGGCACTTTGTTTTTGGATGAAATAGCCAATACATCAGGGTTGATCCAAGAAAAATTATTACGCGTTGTGGAGTATGGCGAATTTGAACGTGTGGGCGGTTCACGTACCATAAAAACCGACGCTCGACTCATTGCGGCAACCAATGAAGATTTACCCACATTAGCTGAGTCAGGCGAATTTAGAGCTGATTTACTCGATAGATTAGCGTTCGATGTGATCACCTTACCACCGCTTAGAAAACGCGTTGAAGATATTTTAATGCTCGCTGAACACTTTGCCATCAACATGGCACGAGAACTTGAGTTTGAATTATTTAGTGGTTTTTCAGAAAAAGCAAAACGTTCCCTACTCGATTATCATTGGCCGGGCAATATTCGCGAATTAAAAAATGTTGTTGAACGCAGTGTTTATCGCGGTAATAATCCACATATACCAATACACGATTTAGTGATTGATCCGTTTGAATCACCATTTCGGCCAAACGTAAGAATAAAATCGGCTCCAGTGACTAGTTTAGAAAAAAATCTAAGCCCAGAAACTCACCACGATAATGATCAATCAGTGTCGTCATCTATTGAACTCAATGATGAACTCACCAAGGTGAGCAAAATCAATGTTACTAGTCTGCAATTCCCAATTTCCTTAAAAGAATTATCACAAAATTATGAAATTGATCTTATAAATTCTGCCTTAGCCGCTTGTCAATACAATCAGAAAAAAACAGCAGAAGCGCTTGAATTAACCTATCATCAGTTAAGGGGTTATCTGAAAAAATACAATTTGCTTGATAGCACACTTGATGAAGATCAATAACCTATGAAAATTTGCCCATATGTAACAACATACAATATTAAACAAATTGTTTATATTTTTTTATTATTAACCCTTTTGGGGTGTGACTTTGAAGATGATGGCTCCATACACGCCAAAAGCATTATCTATTGTGCCGAGGGATCGCCTGAAACCTTTAATCCGCAATTAGTCACCTCAGGTACCACCATCGATGCTACCTCTAAGCAAATTTATGATCGTTTGATCACCTTTGATGCTAAAGATAATAGTATTATTCCGTCACTAGCTAAGTCATGGCATATTACCCGTGATGGTAAAATGATCACCTTTTATTTACGCAAAGACGTTGAATTTCAAACAACCGATTATTTTACCCCAACACGTAAACTCAATGCCGATGATGTGATCTTTAGTTTTAATCGAATTTTAGATGATCATCATCCTTACCATTTTGTCTCCGGAGGAAAATATCCGTTTTTTCAAACCGTTAAATTTAAGGAATTGGTCAAAGAGGTAGAAAAGATCAATAACTATACTATTCGCTTTAAATTAAACCATTCTGATAGTTCTTTTTTAACTAATTTAGCTACCGACTTTTCAGTTATTTTATCTGCCGAGTACGGTGATATGTTAGCCAAGAAAAATCAAAAAAGTTTACTTGATACTCACCCCATTGGTACTGGCCCTTTTAAACTCAAAGAATTTCGTAGCGGTTCCTTTATTCGATTTTATCGCAATGAAAAATATTGGCGACATCCAGTTAAAATAGAACAACTTGTTTATGATATCACCCCTATTAACACTGGCCGTTTAACCAAATTATTATCAAAACAATGCGATGTGATCAGCTACCCCATTGCACACGCTAAAATAATTCAACACAAGGATCTACTGCTCAACTCAGTCACTTCATTTAATGTGGGCTACTTGGGCTTTAATGTGAAAAAACCACCCTTTGATAATTTACTCGTACGCAAAGCCATCGCACATGCGATTAACCTTAAAGCGATTATTAATATTATATATTCCGATCAAGCACAATTAGCAAAATCTTTACTGCCCGAAAGTTCTTGGGCACACACTAACCAAGTGATCGAACGCGAATATTCAGTACCACTGGCAAAATCTTTACTCAAAGTAGCTGGCTATGAACAAGGTTTTAGTATGGATCTTTGGGCGATGCCGATCCAACGTTCTTATAACCCTAACGCCCTAAAAATGGCAAAATTAATTCAAGAAGATTTAAGTCATATCGGTATTAAAGTCAATGTTATTAGTTATGAATGGAATACCTTTTTACGTCGTTTAGCCTTAGGCGAGCACGATGCTGTGCTGTTAGGTTGGTCTGCTGATCATCCTGATCCTGATAATTTTTTTACCCCATTACTTAGTTGTGGTGCAATTGCGGCAGAAAATAACCGTACATTTTGGTGTAACAAAGAGTACGATGCACTACTAGCTAAAGCACTTGCAACCACCAACATCAATTTACGCAAACAATATTATGAAAAAGCGTTAAAAATCATTTCAGACGAAGTACCACTGATCCCAATCGCGCATTCCAAAAGGTATCAAGCCAGAATAAAAACAATCAAAGGCAAAATATTACTGCCGTTTGGTGGTATTGATTTTTCTAATGTTAATAAAATAACCCCTGTAGAGAGTGATCAGTAAATGTTAATGTTTACCCTAAGACGACTTTCTTTGTTCTTTTTTACTATGCTGTTATTAACCATATTGTCGTTTAGTTTAAGTTATTTTTTTCCTGGCGATGCTATTGTTAACCTCACGGGTCAAGTTAACGCCACGGCAGAGCAAATCAAGCTGCTTGCAATTCAATATAAAATGAATGCATCAATTTTTGCTCAATATTGGCATTATATTACTAACATTTTTGATGGCCAGTTGGGGCTATCAATGGCAAGCCAACTACCTATAAGTAGTGAAATAGCTAACTTTTTACCCGCTACCATTGAGTTGAGCATTGTTGCGCTGATCATGGCGATGTTTATTGGCATCCCTTTAGGTTTTATTGCGGCTATTTTTCATAATCGCCCGATTGATAATGTTATTTTAACCTTGGCGATGATTGGTTATTCTATTCCCATTTTTTGGCTTGGTTTATTTTCTATTCTGGTTTTTTCATTGCAATTAGCTTGGTTTCCATCAGCAGGAAATATCAGTTTATTATTTGAAATCAAACAAAAAACTGGGTTTTTATTCGTTGATATACTGTTCGGCGATAATCCCTATAAATTACAAGCCTTAATTAATGCTTTTTCACATATTATTTTACCCGCTTTCGTTATTGCATTAGCACCAGCAACAATTTTTATTCGTTTAGCTCGCACTTCAATGATGGAAGTATTAGAAACCAGTTACATCAGAGCAGTAAAAACTAAAGGGCTTAATTTTGCACAAATAATTTATCGGCATGCCATAAGAAATTCTTTGATCAAGATGATCCGCCATATCGGTTTACAATTTGCCAACTTGATCACCTTTGCTATGATCACTGAAGTTATTTTTAGTTGGCCGGGTATTGGTCGATGGTTAATCGAAAGTATTTATCAACGTGATTACACCGCAATACAAAGTGGTTTACTGGTCTTATCGAGTTTTATTTTTATTGTACATATCATTACTGATTTCATTTACGCCGCATTAAATCCCTTAGCGAGAGAGCATAAACATGGCGCGTGAGAAAATATATTCAGAAGAAGAATTTCCTTCTCCTTTACAACAGCTTTGGCATAACTTTAGACATACCAACGTCGCAATGATTGGCCTTGGCTGTTATTTGTTTTTGGTAATGCTCGCCATATTTTCACCCATATTTATGCCTCATAATTCCATGGCCAGCAATTTAGATATTTTATTACTACCACCGTCATGGGCTAAAAATGGTGATGTTACTTATTTATTAGGTACCGACAGCCTTGGGCGCGATATGCTATCAAGATTAATGCATGGCACGTCATTAACCTTTGGTCTAAGTTTCATTGTGGTGCTGATCTCGATGGGCGTAGGCGTTTTATTTGGTTCAATTTCAGCATTAACTCATGGGGTAAAATCAAGTATTTTCAATCATTTTCTTGATGTTATATTGTCTATTCCATCACTTTTATTGGCCATAATTATTGTCGCTATTTTAGGACCAGGACTTAATAATACCTTATGGGCCATTGTTATGACCTTGATCCCACAATTTATTCATGTCACCCATAATGCGGTCAAAGAAGAATTTACCAAAGATTATGTTTTAGCCTCTCGGTTAGACGGTGCTAGTGCTTTTCGAATTTTACAATATTCTGTTTTCCCCAATATTATTGAGAAAATAATCAGCCAAGCAACATTAGCACAATCGGCAGCTATTCTTGACATTGCCGCACTTGGCTTTCTACGTTTAGGCGCACAAAGCCCACTCTCTGAATGGGGTGCAATGTTATATGGCGGTTTAGATTTATTTTACATTGCACCGTGGACTGTTTATCTACCCGGTTTAGCCATTTTCTTTTCAGTGATCGCCACTAATTTGGTTGGTGAAGGTTTGCGCCATGCGGTAAAAATGCGTAAGGAAAACTAATGAATTTACTCGATATTCGTAATCTCTCAATCGAACTAAAATCAAATCACGGCAATATTCTCGCCGTCGACAGAGTAAGCATTACCATAAAAGAAGGCGAAGTAAGAGGTTTAGTTGGCGAATCCGGCTCGGGTAAATCAGTATTGGCACAAGCGATCATGGGGATACTTGATGATCGCTGGCATGTGAAAGCGGATCGTTTTCATTGGCGAAATATAGATCTTTTACACTTAAGTGTTAAAGAACGAAAAGCGGTGATATCTAAAGATGTCGCAATGATTTTTCAAGAGTCCACCGCCTGTTTAGATCCAAGTACGACTATTGGTGAGCAACTTGAAGAATCAGTTCCTAACAGTCAGTTACACGGTTATTTTTGGCAAAAAAATCGTCAACGTAAACTCGCGGTGATTAACTTACTTCATAAAGTTGGTATCAAAGATCACGAAAAATGTTATCGAAGTTTCCCCCATCAATTAACCGAAGCATTTTGTCAACGGGTTATGATTGCAATAGCTTTAGCTAGACAACCACTTTTATTAATTGCTGACGAGCCCACCGCCGCTATGGAAACAACGAATCAAGGACAAATTTTTCGATTATTAGCAAGCTTAAACCAGCTTAAAAACATGTCTATATTATTGATCAGTCATGATCTGGAAAATGTAACCCATTGGACTCATACTATTACGGTAATGTATAGCGGACAATTCATTGAAGCGGGAACCACCGAACAAATATTTAACTGTCCATATCATCCCTACACCAAAGCATTGCTAGATAGCAGCCCCAAAGCTAATATAGAATTACCGGTAAAATCTCGGTTAACAACATTACCCGGCAGTATTCCTGTGTTACAACATTTACCGATAGGTTGTCGTTTAGGTCCTCGCTGTCCTCGTGCTCAAAAAATTTGTGTACAAGCCCCCAAAACAACCAATCATCATGGTCATCAAGTTAACTGTCATTATTCACTGAAAGAGACTTATTAAATGCCTTCTCTGTTACAAGTGGTTAATTTAAGTAAAGTTTATAAAGATAAATTTTTTTGGTATAACCGAAAAGTTTACACCGCTTTAGAACCCTTATCCTTTGAACTTAATGCTTACCAAACACTGGCGATTGTGGGTGAAATTGGTTCAGGAAAATCAACTTTAGCAAAATTATTGGTTGGTGCAGAAAAACCGACGACAGGTAAAATACAACTGAATGGTCAAATACTCGCTAAAAATAATTTCAAACAACGCTGCCAACACATCAGAATGATATTTCAAGACTCTGGCACCACGCTCAATCCCAATTTAACGATTGCGCAATTACTTGATGAACCTTTATTACTAAACACCAATCTAAATGGCAATGAACGAACCCAATTGATCAGAGCAACATTACAACAAGTCGGTTTATTAGCCGATCATATGAGCTTTTATCCGCACATGTTTTCTGGTGGTCAAAAGCAACGCATATCGCTTGCTAGAGCGATTATTTTACAACCACAAGTGATCATTTTAGATGAAGCATTAGCCTCGTTAGATCCGTCATTACGGTCACAAATGATCAACTTGCTGCTCGACTTGCAGCAGAAAATGGGCTTGGCCTATGTTTTAATTTCACACAACCTAGGAATTGTGAAACATTTTAGTGACAATATTATGATCTTAAATGCGGGTCAAGTTGTGGAGTCAGGTGCAACAATTGAGGTGTTAAAAAAACCTCAACACAAGTACACAAAGAAACTATTAATGAGCCAATATTTTCATATCAGGAATTAATATCAAAAAAGGCTGTAAAAACAGCCTTTTTAAAATATTATTTTAGCAATAAGAGTGTATTAATAAGTGTTGGTCGGCGCCTGTAATGAGCGTCGAGTAATTTTTGCTTCCGCTTTTAACGTATCAATATAATTTTTATAAGCCGATTGTGCTAATTGTGATGTTTGCTGCTTAGCTAGATCCGCATTAGCAACACTCTTGCCTTTTTTCACGGCAAGTAATTCAACCACAGCTAAATCGCCATTGGCTAAAGTAGTTGTTGACGCCGAAACTTTGCCCTCAATAGGGTAAGGTAAAACAAACGCAGCTTTGGTGATCGCATTATCAATTTTAGCACCATAACGTGGCACATCCGTTTTGCTCTCAAAACTGGCATGAATAGCTGCTAATTGATCCTTTATATCTTTACCTGCTTTTAATGCTATTAATAATTCATCAACTTTGGTTGCTGTTTCAGTGGTGGCTTTCTCTGCAACTAAAATAGCTTTAATTTGTTCTTTTACCTCAGAGAGAGGTTTAACTTTTGCTTGCTGATATTCATTTAAGTGAACAACGATAGCAAGGTTGTCATTTAATTCGATCACATCGGAGTTTAATCCTTCAGTTAACACCACATCAGAAAAAATAGCATCCGTGATTTTTTTATCATCAAACGGAGCTTTATTGCCTGAACGTTTTAACCATATTGAAGTCATTACTTTGCCGTTAATACTATTCGCGGCATCGTCTAAACTATCAGGGTATTCGTAACTGACTTGTGCTAATTTTTGTTGTAATTCAAAAAATTTATCTTGGGCTTTTTCTTTAGCTAACTTGGCTTTAAGCTTGTCATGAAGTTGTGCTAACGGAGTGATTTTTTCAGCTTTCAACTCAGTAAGTTTAATAATATGAAAACCAAAACTTGATTTAACCACATCACTAACTTGACCCACTTGAGTTAACGTAAACGCACCTTGATCAAAAGCATCATCCATTACACCTTTCTCGATCCATTCAAGATCGCCGCCCTTTTCAGCACTAAAAGTATCAGCAGAGAATTCTTTTGCCAAAGTAGCAAAATCTTCGCCTTGTTTAACTCGAGTTAATAACGATTCTGCTTTATTTTTTGCAGCAGCCTCATCATCACCAAATTCAATTAAAATATGTGACACTCGGCGTTCTTCAGCTTGGGTATAATTATCAATATTATCTTGATAATACGTATTAATATCTTTTTCTGTTACCGCAACGTCTGTAGTAATGTCGTTTACATTGAGCGCAACATAATTAACTTTAACTTGTTCTTGATTTTCAAAACGATTCTGATTGCTTTGATAATAGGTTTTTATTTCATCATCAGTCACACTAACTGTTGACTTAAACTGCTCAGCAGAAACTTTTGCGAAGCGAATATCACGTTTTTGATTCTGCAACTGTTGCAGTAAATCTTCTTGGTAAGGCAGATCAAATTCAGTGGCAACTAATGCTTGACTTAATTGGCGACGAATTATCTCTACCCGTAAATAATCTCTAAAATCTGATGATTGAAAAAAACCTGATTGGTTAATAACCGCCAAATAACGATTATTATCAAAAACACCGTCGATTTGAAATTCGGCCATATTGCGGATCGTTGTTTTTAAACGTTCATCTGAAACACGAAGCCCAAGATTATTAGCACTTTGATTAATCAATTTTTCGTTTACTAAGCTTTCTAAAACATCTTGACGAAAATTCGCCATATAACTCGCATTAGCCGCTAGGGTGTCAAACATTTCACCATACTGCTGTTTAACACGACGACGTTGAGACTGGTATGCTTGGTCATAAGCTTGTTTTGATATTTTTTCACCATTAACCTCAGCCACCGAAGTGTCAACTGAATTAGTATAACTACCAATGCCAGCAACAGCAAAAGTCAAAATAACTAACCCTAAAATAACCTTAGCAATAGCACCTTGAGAATTTTCTCGAATATTTTCTAACATCTTGATCTCTTTTAGAGGATTTCAGGCTCAAATTATTTGAGCATTTATTTAAATAAATTTTTGCGCGATTTTAGCAGAATTAAACGCCAGCTTGAAGCTTAGCTTTAGATTTAAGCAAAAATAAATGGTTTGGGTTGTATAATAAATATAACAAAAGACCACCGTCAAGAGGTGGTCTTTTTACTAACTTTTTACTACGATAAAACTATATTAGTTATTACACGCATCTTTTAAAGCTTTACCTGCTTTAAATGCAGGAATTTTAGCCGCAGCAATTTCGATTGTTGCACCTGTTTGTGGATTACGGCCTGTACGAGCTGCACGGTCACGTACAGAGAAAGTGCCAAAACCAACTAATGCTACTTGGCCGCCATCTTTTAACTCATCGGTAACTGCTCCAATAAATGAATCTAGTGCACGGCCTGCTGCGGCTTTAGAAATATCAGCGCCAGCAGCAATTTTCTCGATTAGTTGAGACTTATTCACAGTGTCTTCCCCTTCAATTGTTATTATTCAGCGCTATCCATCATTGTTAGCGTTCTGTAGAAACGTTTATAGCAAGCTTCTTTTTGAACATCAAGCGCTGTGTTAAAGAAAATCAATATAAAATATTATGATAACTATTTTTTGCTCTGCCCCTATGTAACCCTTTATAGTTAGGGGTTCAAGCAATATCAGCGTAGTTAACTTACCATAGTTTCAGCGTTTGAAAAGCTAAATTTAGCTTTTTTAGTAAAAATTTGCTTTTTTTTTACTTAAATTAGCTTTATTAGAGGCTTTTTTCTGCAACATGCCACTTTTCAGGTGGTTGTTCCAAGGCAATAGCCAACACTTCATCAATCCATTTAACTGGATGAATAACTAAATCAGCTTTAACGTTATCCGGTATTTCTTTGAGATCTCGCTCGTTTTCTTG
>CAZVPC010000067.1:0-3403 GCA_964629005.1 uncultured Pseudoalteromonadaceae bacterium
CAACCAATTCCCTGTCAGGTGAAAGTCCGCTTAAAATTAATCCGTTATTTGTCATAGCATTTAATTTACCTTTGTATGTTAGTTTTATTTTTTGGTTGATTTTTGTTGGTGATGTTGCTTATTACGTAGTTGCTATGTTAATGCTGGTGCATGCGGGCTTTCTTTTCGGTCATTTTAAAGCGTTACATAATTATATCGTTAATAGTTTAAAGCTTACTTTTTCAAACCAACAACTCGCTAATGATTTATCTGAGAAAAATGATGCCTTAATAAAATCGAATCAACAGGTTAAAGCGGCAAGTTTGGCTAAATCACAGTTTATTGCCGAAATGAGTCACCAGTTAAGAACACCTTTGCAAGGGATGATTGACGGTCTTAATCAGAGTCAACAATATACACAAAGCTTTGATATTTTATCTTCAATAAAAACAGTGCAATCGTCTGGCATAAGCTTAATGAGGCTTCTAAATGACTTGTTAGACGTTAATCGGCTAGAAAATGGTCAATTGATCAAAGAAGATAAAGTTTTCAATGTGAGAGAGCATTTTGACGATTTTGCACACTTGATCGCTTTAAATGCTGAGAATAAAGGACTTTTCTTTTATTGTAATATTGACAGTGACGTACCAGAAAAAATTATTAGCGATCCGCTTCGGTTGAGTCAAATCACCCTTAATTTATTAGCAAATGCCATTAAATTTACCGAACAAGGTGAAATTTGCCTGTCGTTATCATCGCAAATGATCGGGCAACAATGTTGGTTAATATTATCGGTATCTGACACCGGCATTGGTATAGATGAACATAAACAAGATTACGTTTTTCAACCTTTTGTGCATGGAAATTCAGCCGTAGAACAAGTTGGTAATGGCTTAGGTTTATCAATTTGCCAAGAATTGGCTCAGTTATTAGGTGGACATATCTCTCTAATTTCTACTCAGGGTAAAGGTTCAATTTTTACTTGCAAAGTACCAATAGTAGAGCAAGCAAAAATTAAAAATGTGCCCGTCGTTGGCACCGTTAGAAATAATCAAAAGATTTTGCTTATTGAAGGGCATCGTTTACAAAGAAAAGCGATGATCAACCAACTAAAATATTTAAAACTTCCGTTCGAATTGGTTCATACCGCTAAAGACGCCATGGCATTGTGTGCTAGTCATCATAATAAATATCAAACCGTTATTCTGGGACATCAAGATAAGTTACAACAAAAATTATTATTAAATTTATGTATGCGGATCAAGTTACCTGTGATTGTTTTGCTTACGCTTAATCAAAAACAAGCTATGGCAACCGAGAAAATGATCACTTTGAATTATCCAGTAAGATTAAGTGAATTAAAAACAGCACTTAACACGCTTGCATGAGCGCAATTTAAATCCCGCCTACAAGTATAAAAATAGCAGCTTAATGGCCTTTTTTTTGCTCAAACAGCATAGGCAAGTTATTTAATGCGCCAGTGGTGCTACGCCAGTTGCCGGATTATCTGCTAAACCAATATCGCGCGCATGTTGCTCAAACGATTTGTTTTTCCAGAAAAAGGCTCCTGGCATGGTGGTTGGGATCACTAAAATATAAAATAATGCTCGACCAATAACCGCAGTAAAACAATTCACCAAGGCTAAAGCCAGCCATGATAACAAATTGATTTCAATAAAATTAAAGTATTGTAGTAGTAATAAATTTGTCGCTGCGAAAATATTAATGGCAAGTAAACTATTTCTAAAAAGATAAGTTTTACCAAACGTTGTGCTTTGAATGTAATGTGCTGCGCCGCCTTCATTTTCACTTTTATTTAAATCACGATGGTGAAAAATCAAGCCTATTGCTTCAATTAGCATACCTAAGACAAAAACACTGCCAAAAACCATTAAAGCACTATTTATGGCTTGTTTTTGCATCAATAAAGGGGCTAACACTATAACAGCACTAACCAATGCCCCTAAAGATAAACTATTACCCGCAAATGACGTCGTTGTTTGCCAATGATGCCAAAAAGGTCGTGCTTTAATTTGATAGCATTGATTCATGTAATATAAGCCAGCTAAACCGGCAATAAGCGCAAATATTGCTACACTGTTGCTTAGGCTTGTTAGTGGTAATAATTGATTTATTACACTGATATCGATAGTAAACCACGTTGAGATCAGTTGAGTTAACCAAGTATTGTTTGGCACTGCTAATAAAGCGGTTAACCCTGTGCCTGCTGAAAAAAGTGCTAAACCAAAACCTTCACGACTCATTGGCGAATAACGTAAATTATTAAAACCGCGATAAAACCTAAATGGTTTTCCTAAATGGGTAACACTCATAAATAATGCGAAACTGGTCATTAGCAGCGCGATAAGTGCTAAAGGTAAAAACATAGCAGAGCGCATAAATTGCTCAAAAGCTTTTATGCCCAAAAGTGCTGCTAAAACAGGAATTAAAAACATACCATAGGCGGCTTGGGCAAATAGCGTAAATAATACCAGTGGGTTTTCTAGGCTATTTAACTTGCCAAAATTCCACTGTTTGGCTTTTCCTGCTTTTTGATCAATAACTGCTTTAAAATTGCCTTGCTGGTTTTGATGATATTTCACTGGCGTTGAATCGGTGCGGGTCATTTCGTGTGGCATATTTTTAGTTTGCTGAAAACGAATGTTGGGCTGGGTAATGCTGGGATCGGGAAAACCTGGGATTGAAGTTTTGCATTGCTCACGATTTTCTGGAGTATTTTCAATAACACCAAAATCTAGTGCATTACCAATACAAGCGGAAACGCACGCGGGTTTTAAACCCACTTCTAAACGGTCAACACACATATTACATTTCGATACTTGCCCTTTAATGGGATCAAGTTGTGGTGCATTGTAAGGGCAAACCCAAGTACAGTAACCACAGCCAAAGCAGGTGTCAGGATCTTGCAATACCGCGCCATATTCAACATGTTTAGTGTAAGCGCGAGTAGGGCAGCCTTTTAAACACACCGGATCGTCACAATGGTTACAAGCCATGGAAATATTCAAACGTTTATAATCGGGGTAGCTGCCACCTTCAACATAACCAACCGAGCGAAATGCCAAATGTGCGGGGTTATTATTTTTTTCTGAACAGGCAGACTCACAGGCATGGCAACCAATACAGTTATCGGCATTAAAGAAAAAACCATGCTGTTTATTGCGGTTAGGGTTACTGCCAACCTCGGGATTTTCATTAATAAACAAGGAACGATTTTTTTTGATCAAGCCACTTGGCTTATGTTTACTTGATTCAGTTATATCTAACAAATCAATGCGTTGACCATAGCGGTTTACCTTTTTAGTTTTTTTATTGTCAAGAAAGGCATAAGCTTGCTCTTGGGGACGTATTTGCCAATGGCTTGAGCGACCTGCTTGTTCATTGCCTACGGTAAAAGAATTAG
>CAZVPC010000067.1:3503-11349 GCA_964629005.1 uncultured Pseudoalteromonadaceae bacterium
TTAATAATATTGTCCACTTTTAACTCCTAAAATGCACGGCGTGCAAGGTTAAGACGAGCCGCTTCTGCTTGATCTATTGGTTCAATACGCACTGAGGCCTGTTTAAATGCTGGTTGACGAGAATAAGGATCAAGTAAACCTAGGGTTAAGCGGTTTACACAATCGTGAAAATGAAAGGGAATAAATACCATATTGCGCGGCACACGCTGGGTTAACTGTACCATTACCACCGCATCACCTCGGCGTGAGGTTAAGCGCACATAATGTTGATGTTGCACCCCTAAACTTGCAGCAGCATCGGGATTCATTTCCATAAAGGGAGTTGGGCTAAATTTATTACAATTACCTATTTTTCCAGTACGGGTACGAGTATGAAAATGCTCAACCACACGGCCGCTATTGAGCCAAAATGGGTATTCGCTACAAGGTTGTTCATTGTTATTAAAAAAATGCACGGCAATTAAATTGGCTTTACCACTTTGAGTAGGAAATTTACCATCACGATATAGTCGCGGTTCGCCTTGTAAACTTTCGCTAGCTGAGTTGTTGTTATTCTCTATATTGCTATTCTTTGTATTGTTGCTGGCTCGATAAGGCCATTGAATACCGCATGCGGCTTCAATTTTATCGTAACTCATCCCCGAAATATCTAAGGTGCGAGGTTTACCATAAAGATCGTTGCCGTTTGAAAGCCGCTTCATTTCTTCAAAAACTTGCTCCGCTTGCTCTGGAAAGTGCATGCGCTTACTATTGTCGAAACGTCTGGCAAGCTGGTTAAAAATCCACAGATCGGGTTTAGAATTAGCAAACGGTGGTAACACATTACGGGTTAAATTAACGCGCCGTTCGGTGTTGGTATGACAACCTTCTTTTTCTGCCCACACTGAGGCAGGAAAATATACGTGGGCAAACTGATTGGTTTCAACATCACTATATACATCTTGTACAATTAAAAAATCTAGCTTTTCTAAAGCTTTGCGAATACGGGCGGTATTGGGCATTGAAGTCATTGGGTTGGTGGCAACCAACCATAACCCTTTTATTTCGCCGCTTTCAATCGCGGGGAAAATATCGGTTTCACTTAAGCCGCGTTTTTTGGGTAGAAAACTTTCATTTATACCCCAAAAATCTGCAATTTCTTGACGTTCGCCGGCGTTTTCTAAATAACGATAACCGGGTAGGCCAGAGCAAGATGACCATTCACGTGTACCCATAGCATTGCACTGACCGGTTATTGATAAACTGGTGCCGCCTTTTTTACCGATATTACCCGTGATCAAATTGAGGTTATTAATATTACATACACCGTCTGAGCCATGGGTGGATTGGTTAATGCCCATCGTCCAAATACTCATTGCTGCGGGAGCGTTAGCATAAATACGGGCAACGTGGCGAATGGTATCTTCATCAATGCCGCAAATATGCTGTGCTGATTTTGGTGAGTAGTCTTGCACTAAGGCTTTAATTTCAGTAAAACCTTGAGTATGAGCATCAATATAAGCTTGATCTTGTAAATCGTCATTAATAATAACGTGCATCATCGCGTTAATTAACACGCAATCGGTACCGGGAGTGATTGGTAAATGAATATCGGCAAATTGCGCTAACATAGTCACGCGTGGATCAACCACGATCAGCGGAAAATGGCGTTTTTCTAATGCCTCTTTTAAACGCCAGTAAATAATGGGGTGTTGTTCAGGTAAATTTGAGCCAAAGGCCATTAAGCAGTGTGTATGTTCAAAGTCATCATAACATCCAGGTGGGCCATCTAAACCAAAAGATCGTTTATAACCGCTTACAGCAGATGCCATGCAAAGAGTGGTATTACCATCGTAATTATTACTACCAATACAACCGCGAGCGAGTTTACCTAGGGTGTAAAATTCTTCACTGAGTAATTGCCCTGACGAAACAATGGCAAACGCATCTTTACCATATTTAGCTTGAATGGCTTTAATTTTTTCAGCACTAGTATCAAGTGCCTTTTGCCATGAAGTAATGTTGAATTCTTCAAAATGCTTATTGCGACTTAAGGGATCAGTACCACGACCTGAGCTATCAAAAAGTTCGTGTTCTAATAAACCTTTAATGCATAATTTGCCACGATTAACATCAGCACCGGCATGACCACGAGTGGTCACTATTTTTTTGTCGTCGTTAAGCCCTATTTCAATTGAGCAGCCTGTTGAACAATAGTTACAGGTAGTGTATTGCCATTCTTTTACTTTTTTACTAGGAATGTAAATCGGTTTTCTCTGTTTACGGCCAAATAGCATTAATAACCTTTAAAATACGTTAAATAAGTGTGGGTAATTGATAATAGTTATGATTTGCAAGAAGCCAACCAACTAATTAAGGTAATAAATTCATAATGTTAGTAAATTAGTGCTGAAATGTTTTGGATCAAAAAAGTGCTTGCGCATTATTTTGGTGCATGCGATAACAGTGTTTGTTATTGATATTTTGTCGGTTGACATCAGCGTAGCGAGGTTAGACAACTTTTTAAAACAAAATAAAAAGTCATACATTAAAATCAGAAAAGGAATAACTCATTATGAAATGCCATGAAATAGATTATAAAATTATCGGTGAATCAATGCAGATGGTGGAGATTGAACTCGATCCCGATGAAACTGTGATCGCCGAAGCAGGTGCGATGAACTACATGGAAGAAAACATTACTTTTGAAGCCAAAATGGGTGATGGCTCTGATGTTAATCAAGGCTTCATGGGCAAATTGTTTTCAGCAGGAAAACGCATGTTAACGGGAGAGTCGGTATTTATGACCCACTTTACTAATCAAGCCTCCGGTCAGCATCAAGGCAAAAGACAAGTCGCTTTTGCCGCACCATTTCCTGGCTCTGTAGTCGCCATTAACTTGGCAGAAATTGGTGGCAGTATTACTTGTCAAAAAGACTCGTTTTTATGTGCGGCTCTCGGCACTAAAATTGATATTGCTTTTAATAAGCGTCTTGGTAGTGGTTTTTTTGGTGGCGAGGGTTTTATATTACAACACTTAACCGGTGATGGAATGGCCTTTGTTCACGCTGGCGGTACGGTAATAGAAAAACAACTTAATGGCGAAACATTACGCTTAGATACGGGTTGTTTAGTGGCGTTTAGTGACGGCATTGACTATTCCATTGAAATGACCAAAGGCCTGAAAAGTATGTTTTTTGGCGGCGAAGGACTATTTTTAGCAACGTTAAGCGGTCACGGTAAGGTATGGATCCAATCACTGCCGTTCTCGCGTTTGGCTGACAGAGTTATTCAACATGCACCACGGCTAGGAGGCATTAAGCAAGGCGAATAGTGCATTAATGTTTTTTTTAAGCTAGCCAAGAGTCATAATGTTGTCTATCCTTAAACGGGATAGATAACATTAAGGGACAGTTTTCATGTCGGAAGAAAACACTTCAGTAATACAAGCAGCGCCGCTCGAAAATAAAATTCAAAGTGGTAACAATAAAAAGTCTATTATGCTTATCGACAATCAATCATTTTTTCTTGATGCCTTAACACCAGTATTAGAAGAATGGGGTTATGTCGTTGCTAGCTTTACTGATCCGGTGCAAGCGATGATGTCTATTCAACAAAATTCATTTTTTTTAGTGCTTTGCGCATCACACATGCCAAGTTTGAGTGGTTATAAATTGTTGTATCGATTTTTACAAACCAAACCAAAACAAAATTGCTGTTTGATGAGTAGTTCAGAGCTTGATGATCCTATTTTGAAAAAAACAATTCGTTTAAAAAATGTGACCGCTTTGCTTCGAAAACCGGTATGTTTTGACAAACTAAAATTGTTGCTAGACGATATGAAAGCAACCTAACGCTATGAAAACACTAAATCATTGTTTTAGTTTCTATTTTAACTTCTATTTTAGTTGTTATTTTTTATAATTATTCGTAATGATTTTATTTGTTGAAAGGAGTACATCATCTTTTAACTCATTTTGGTGATACGCTTTTGGTGGTAAAAAAGCATAATTCATGGCAAAATCAGCTTTCTTTTTATATTCTCTTAATGGTCTAAAAAATATTCATGGCTGGATTGATCCCAAGGCAATTTATCGATGACCTCTTGGCTCGCACCGATATTGTTGAATTGGTTGAAAGCCGTGTTCCGCTAAAAAAAGCAGGTAAAAATTATCAAGCCTGTTGCCCTTTTCATAGCGAAAAATCACCCTCGTTTACCGTTAGTTTAGATAAGCAGTTTTACCATTGTTTTGGTTGCGGCGCACATGGTAATGCCATCTCTTTTGTGATGGAATATGAACGTTTAGATTTTATTGATGCTATTGAAGAGTTAGCGTCACAGTTAAATATTGAAGTACCACGCGAACAACAAAATTTAACACCAGCGCAAAAACACCAACAACATCAAGCTCATCAACAAAAACAAGATGATTACGAGCTGATGGCAAAGATCAGCCGTTTTTATCAGCAACAATTAAAAATTGCTCCGGATAAAGATATTGTTATTGATTATTTAAAAGGTCGAGGATTAACGGGCGAAATAGTTAAACTCTTTGGTATTGGTTACATTGGCGATACTTGGGATGGCATGATGAAACCCTTTGGTACTAATAGCACAACCATTAACCAATTGGTTGATTTAGGTATGGCAATTCAGGGTGAAAAAAATCGCCCTTATGATCGTTTTCGTGGTCGAGTGATGTTTCCTATTCGTGATAAACGTGGTCGTGTTATTGGTTTTGGTGGTCGAGTACTAACTGACGGTACCCCCAAATATTTGAATTCACCCGAGACTCGTATTTACCATAAAGGGCATGAATTATATGGTTTATTTGAAGCTAAACAGGCCAATAAATCACTTTCTCGTTTAGTTGTCGTTGAAGGTTATATGGATGTGGTCGCGCTCGCTCAACACGGAGTAAATTATGCCGTTGCCTCATTAGGTACATCAACCACCGAAGAACAATTACAAACACTATTTCGCACGGTGAAAGAGGTTATTTGTTGTTACGATGGTGACAGAGCTGGTCGCGACGCTGCTTGGCGAGCAATGGACAATGCTTTGCCACTTATTCGTGATGGTTATGCCTTGAAATTTGTTTTTTTACCTGATGGTGAAGATCCTGATTCATTGATCCGCGAGCAAGGTCAGCAAGCCTTTGAAGCGTTATTAGATCACGCCAAACCACTGTCTAAATTTTTGTTTGAGCATTTACACAATAGTGTGGATATCAAAAGTCTTGAGGGCAAAGCTAGTTTAGTGGATCAGTTTCAACCGTATTTGAAAAAATTACCTGAAAGTACGCTAAAAGATGCAATTTTAACCGAATTAGCTAATAATTTTGGCACGGGTAACGAGCAGCAACTTGCTAAATTAAGCCAACACAGTAAAAACGTCCCTGCACATAAAAAAATAAAACCGGATAATAAATTTACACCAGTAAGAATGGCAATTGCTTTGTTGCTTGAACAACCACAACTTGCCGCTGAGATAACGTCAATAACAGGGTTAGCACAAATTGATGTTCGTGGTGTCTCTTTATTGATTGAGTTAATCAACTTATGTCAAATAAATCCAAAAATAACCAGTGCACAAATATTAGAACATTATCGAGATAGTGAGCAAGGCAAGCAACTAGCTAAACTGTTATGTTGGCAACATTTTGTTAAAGCCGATGCGGCAAAAGAGGTGTTTTTAGACAGTATTGAAAAATTGTTTGTGGAATTTATCACACAGCGTACAGAGATATTGTTACAAAAAGGCAGAGCAGGTCAAATAAGCAAACTTGAAAAACAGGAATTACAAACCCTGTTAAATAATACCGATTGAGTTGTTCGAGAAAAACCGCTTTTAGCTCTCATAAAATAATTTTCACTACAGTGGCAATTTTTATGATTATTTGCTAGAATTCTCGGCTTTACTATTCTTATTTTGATAGCCCGATAAAGGTGGATTTACATCAATGGCTCAAGCCCCACAATCTAGACTTAAAGAGTTAATTACCAAAGGTAAAGAACAAGGTTATTTAACTTTTGATCAAGTAAATGATCACCTCCCGCAAGATATTATTGATTCTGACCAGGTTGAAGATATTATTCGTATGATTAACGATATGGGTATTCAAGTGTTTGAAAATGCACCCGATACTGATACGTTAATGATGAGTGAAGCAAATACCGATGATGATGCAGCAGAAGCAGCAGCACAAGCACTTGCTACGGTAGAAAGTGAAATTGGTAGAACAACCGATCCTGTGCGCATGTATATGCGAGAAATGGGCACCGTCGAGTTATTAACTCGTAAGGGTGAAATTGTTATCGCCAAGCGTATTGAAGAGGGGATTAAAGAAGTTCAGCGCTCTGTTGCCGAATATCCACCTGCGATCAATTATTTACTTGAGATGTGGGATAGCTTTGTTGCTGAAGAACTTCGTTTGACCGATATTATTGTTGGCTTTTTAGATCCCGATGCTGAAGATGAAGAAATCAGCGTTGCGGCAACGCATGTGGGTTCAGAATTATCGAAAGAAGAATTAAAAAAGGAAGACTCTGAAGATGAGGATGAAGAGGAAGAAGATACGGGGCCTGATCCTGAATTAGCTAAAGAAAAATTCGATTTATTACGTGCTGCTTATGAAAAAGCTAACGAGGTTATTGATGCTAAAGGTCGAGGTCATGCTGATGCACAGGCTGCAGTTGATGATTTAGCCGAAGTATTTAAAGAATTCCGTTTGATCCCTAAACTGTTTGATCGGTTAGTGAAAAATATGCGCAGTATTATGGACAGACTGCGTGTGCAAGAACGCTTGATCATGAAGCATTGTGTGGTTGGCGCAGGAATGCCAAAAACTACTTTTATTAAAATATTCCCAGGCAATGAAACGTCAAAAAGTTGGTTGAAAGCTGAGATTGAAGCAGGGCACAGTTACTCTGAAAAATTGAAATGCGTTGAACTAGATGTTGAGCGTTGTATTTTCAAGCTTACTCAACTTGAAACTGAAACATTTTTAAATGTGCATGGTATAAAAGATATTAATCGACGTATGTCGATTGGTGAAGCGAAGGCTCGTCGTGCTAAAAAAGAAATGGTTGAAGCCAACTTGCGTTTAGTTATTTCCATTGCGAAAAAATATACCAACCGTGGTTTACAATTTTTAGATTTGATCCAAGAAGGTAACATCGGCTTAATGAAAGCCGTTGATAAATTTGAATATCGTCGTGGTTATAAGTTTTCAACCTATGCAACATGGTGGATACGTCAAGCGATAACACGTTCAATTGCTGATCAAGCTCGTACCATTCGTATTCCAGTACACATGATTGAAACGATTAATAAATTAAATCGTATTTCACGACAAATGTTACAAGAAATGGGGCGTGAACCAACACCTGAAGAATTAGCTGAACGGATGATTATGCCGGAAGATAAAATTCGTAAAGTGTTGAAAATAGCGAAGGAGCCTATTTCAATGGAAACGCCTATTGGTGATGATGAAGATTCACATTTAGGTGATTTTATTGAAGATGGAAGTGGTGAATTACCGGTTGACTCTGCTACGTCAGAAAATCTTAAAGGGGCAACCCATGAGGTATTGGCTGGTTTAACTGCTCGTGAGGCTAAAGTATTAAGAATGCGTTTTGGTATTGATATGAATACCGATCACACCTTAGAAGAAGTGGGCAAACAATTTGATGTAACTCGTGAACGTATTCGTCAAATTGAGGCGAAAGCATTACGTAAATTGCGTCATCCTTCTCGTTCAGAGCAGCTTAAAAGCTTCTTAGATGGTGAATAACTTAGAACTAGTTATAAATATAAAGTCATGCTGAATTTTTTTAGGATCTAAAGATACTGATCTAGATCAGT
>CAZVPC010000067.1:11449-13837 GCA_964629005.1 uncultured Pseudoalteromonadaceae bacterium
TTATTTATCTCTGTTATTGCAAAATAGCAAAAAAACAGTCACCATATTAACATTATTTTTACAATTGTCTTTGGCCATTTCTGATACTAACATTATCGCCGAATAAATAGTGGATATCACGATGAAAAAATTATTACCGTTAGGCTTAACGTTGATATTAAGCCTAATTTCGCATAATACGTTTGCTACGGTAGAGGGTAAGGCTAGGTTAGAGTCTACACCAGTAAATGCTAAACGTGGTGCTTTTCAATTTTTAACCAAACGTCAAAGCCAACAAAATTGTGTTGATGGTAAAGCAGCCAATTTTGAATGTAAAAATGTAGACTTAGTAGCACACATGCCACTATCAAGTTTTTCAAGTGATCCTAATAGTGGTAATGACGTATGGGGACATGTTGATTTAAACACGGGTAATGAATATGCCATTATTGGTTTAAGCAATGGCATTGCTGTTATTAATGTAACCGATCCAGTTAACCCCGTTGAAGTTGGTTTAATAAGTGGTGCAAGTTCGATTTGGCGAGATATAAAAGTTTATCAATATTATGATGAAATTAAAGGTTTTTGGCGAGCTTATGCTTACGCCACTATTGATAGTGTAGCGGATAATGTCTCGATTATTGATCTTAATGATTTACCTAATTCCGTTAGTTTGGTTAAAAAGAGTGATGTGGTTTCAACCGCTCATAATATTTATATCTCTAATATTGATCACACCCTAAATATTACCTTACCGGGTTTAACAGCAAGCTTGCAACTAATGGGCTCAAATAAAAATGCTGGTGCTTTTACCAATTATTCATTGGTTGATCCTAAAACAATTACCTTGTTGTCAAATCAAGATCAAGGACAAGGTTATAGCCATGACGGTGTCTCATTAGTAATTGATGATCAACAAAAAAATAATGTTTGCCCGAAAAAAGATAGCTGTACCATATTTGTTGATTTTAATGAAAAAGAAATGAAATTATGGGATATCAGTGATCCTCAAAAAACCTCGTTAGTGGGGGTAGGCATTTATACTGATGTTGCTCGTATTAATCAATATGTTCATTCGGGTTGGCCGAGCGAAGATAAACAGTATATTTTTGCTCACGATGAATTAGACGAAGAAACGGCTGGTATAAATACTACCGTGCGGGTGTTTTCTATTGCTGATATCAATAATCCTCAGCATGTAGGGCAATGGGTAGGCACAACTCGTGCAATTGATCATAACGGTTTTGTACGTGGTAATCGTTATTATATGTCGAATTATGAGCGGGGTTTAACGATACTTGATATTACCGACCCCATATTTCCTACAGAAGTTGGCTACTTTGATACCTATCCGCTCGCCACTAGTGCTAACTTTCATGGTGCGTGGGGAGTATCACCATTTTTACCTTCTGGTAATATTTTAGTGAGCGATTTTGAAAGTGGTTTGTACATTTTGCGTGATAATACTTTAAATTCTTCACAAGGTACGATTAGCTTTACTTCTAGTGATGTTACTGTTGAGCAAGGTAGTGATCTTAGTATCAATATACAACGAAAAAATGTTCAAACTAATGCAAGTGCTATCTCTGTTGGTTATGAAGTACTTAATGGCAGTGCAAAAGCTAATGAAGACTTCATTCCTGTTTCAGGTCGGCTAAATTGGGCTGATCATGATAATCAGGATAAAAGCATTACCATTTCAGTACCTAATAACAATACTGGTAACGAACTGGCGGAAAGTTTTTTTGTTAGATTGTTTGATCCTAAAAACGGCGCGACTTTGTCATCGCCAAGTTATCTTAGAGTTAACATTAATGGGGCAGTAAACACAGGAATTATAAGCTTCGTTCAAGATAGTTTAGTGGTTGATGAAAGCCAACAAAATGTTAACGTTGAAGTTAGTCGTAGCGGCAGTGCTCAGGGAAATATTAGCGTGACATATACTTTGCAATCGTCAACAGCAGAGGTGGGTACTGATGTTGAAGCTGTTTCGGGGCAACTTGATTGGCTTAATGGCGACAGTAGTAATAAATTGATCCCATTAACGATTATTGATGATCAATTAAGCGAAGGTGATGAATTTTTTACGGTGAATTTAACTAGTTTCGATGGTAGTCATTTAGGCGACAATAGCCAAATTATTGTAACGATAACGGATGATGATACTAATACAGCACCAACGGTTGAACTTGGTGGAAATATTCAAGTTAACATAGGACAAACTGTTAACCTCACAGCAATCGCGAGTGATGCTCAAAATGACCAACTCACTTATGCATGGAGCCAAACATCGGGTACTAGCGTGACCTTGAGTGTAACAGACACGGCGAGTATTAACTTTACGGCACCATCGTCGAGCAGTAGTTTAAGCTTTACTGTTGTTGTAACCGACAGTAAAGGTTTGACTGC
>CAZVPC010000068.1:0-13567 GCA_964629005.1 uncultured Pseudoalteromonadaceae bacterium
GACGAATTTACCTTCTTCACCTCAACCTACTTTATTGGTAATGGCAGGGGGTACTGGTGGACACATTTTCCCAGGTCTTGCCGTTGCCGAGCAATTACAATCCTTGGGTTGGCATGTGCATTGGTTAGGCACGGCTAAACGAATGGAAGCCAAATTAGTTCCACAGCATGGTTTTGAAATTTCATTTATTAATATTGCTGGAATTCGCAATAAAAATTGGCAAACTTGGCTGAAAACACCATTCAAATTGTTGCAGTCGGTGTTGCAATCAATACGGATCATCCGTGCAGTTAACCCCGATGTGGTGTTAGGTATGGGCGGCTATGCTAGTGCTCCCGGTGGTTTTGCGGCTTGGTTATTAGGTAAACCTTTGGTGTTGCATGAGCAAAATGCGGTGGCGGGCTTAAGTAATCGTTTTTTAGCGCGTTTAGCCTCTAAGGTTTTAAGTGCTTTTCCTGGCGCATTTAAAGCCTCGATTAATCATCAAGTGGTTGGTAATCCTTTGCGTAAAGCTATTATTGCTACCGAAACTAAGGTGTCGGTGAGTCCAACGAGTACAAA
Organism: uncultured Pseudoalteromonadaceae bacterium; assembly: GCA_964629005.1. Classification (GTDB taxonomy): domain Bacteria; phylum Pseudomonadota; class Gammaproteobacteria; order Enterobacterales; family Alteromonadaceae. The sequence continues at coordinate 562 of CAZVPC010000068.1, forward strand.
AAAAGTACTGGTGGTTGGCGGTAGTTTAGGGGCAAAAATATTGAATGACATTGTGCCCAAAGCGATGAATCAAATTAAGGTGCAAAACATTAATGTTTGGCACCAAACTGGTTGTGGTAATCAACAAAGTGTTTTACAAAGTTACCAACAATATGGATTCACTGAAAACAACATTAAGGTTACTGAATTTATTGAAGATATGGCGATTGCGTACCAATGGGCTGACGTTGTTATTTGTCGTGCAGGCGCTTTAACCGTATCAGAATTGGCGATGGTTGCAAAACCCGCGATTTTTGTGCCACTACCTCATGCGGTAGACGATCATCAAACTAAAAATGCGTTGTATCTGGTTTCCCGTGGTGCAGCAAAGTTAATCGCTCAACATGAATTTAACGGCACCTCATTGGCGCAAATGTTAAATAGTTTATTCATCTCCGATGTGGTGTTACAAAAAATGGCGAAAGCAGCACACGATGCCGCCCATGCGGACGCTACGTTGCAAGTAGTAAAAGCTATACAAGCATTGACCAATAAAGGGGAGCGAAAATGAGTAATACTTCCCAAAAAACAGTAATCAAAAATAAGATGAAATCGCCTATAAATAGCAAAACTAAAACAACGATGAAAAGTCCGGAAATGCGTCGTATTAAACGTATTCATTTCGTTGGTATTGGTGGTGCTGGTATGGGGGGGATTGCTGAAGTTTTACTCAATGAAGGTTACCAAATATCGGGTTCAGATCTGAGCGAAAATTTAGTCGTAAAACGCTTGCTCAAGCTCGGTGCTAATATTGTTATGGGTCATCATGTTGATAATATTTTAGCCGCCGATGTTATTGTTGTTTCTACTGCAATTAATCACGATAATCCAGAATTATTGGCAGCAAAACAGCAACGTATTCCCGTTGTTCGTCGCGCTGAAATGCTAGCTGAATTAATGCGTTTTCGTCATGGTATTGCTATTGCTGGCACCCACGGAAAAACCACCACGACAAGTTTAATCGCCAGTATCTTTGCTGAAGCGGATCTTGATCCAACGTTTGTTATTGGCGGTTTATTAAATAGTGCTGGTACCAATGCCCGTTTAGGTAGCAGTCGTTATTTAATTGCTGAAGCGGATGAAAGTGATGCCTCCTTTTTACATTTACAACCGATGGTTGCCGTGGTCACTAATATTGACGCTGATCATATGGATACCTATGGCGGCGATTTTAATAAGCTCAAAGATACCTATATAGAATTTCTTCATAATTTGCCTTTTTATGGGGTGGCGGTGGTCTGTATCGATAATCCTGTGGTGAGAGAATTACTGCCACGCATTGGTCGAGCCGTGATCACTTATGGTTTTAACTCAGATGCCGATATTCGGGCAGTCAATTATCAACAACAAGGTAATGTGTCGACATTTACGGTACAAAGAGCCGCAAAAACAGAGTTAAAATTAAGCTTGAATTTACCCGGTGAACATAATGTGTTAAATGCACTAGCAGCGATTGCTGTTGCCGAAGACGAAGGCGTTAGTGAACAAGCCATTTATGGGGCGTTGAGCAAATTTGCTGGTATTGGTCGACGTTTTGAACAACTCGCTACGTTGAGTACTGTGGCGGGTGAAATGATGTTAATTGATGATTACGGACATCATCCTAGCGAAGTTAAAGCCACTATTACGGCAATGCGTAATGGTTGGCCAGACAAACGTTTGGTTATGGTTTTTCAACCCCATCGATATTCACGAACACGAGATCTTTATGAAGATTTTGTTGAAGTGTTGTCGGAAGTTGACTGTTTGTTTTTATTAGATGTTTATGCAGCAGGAGAAGCACCTATTGCCCATGCTGATGCGAAAAGTTTAGCCCGTAGTATTCGTCAACGTGCTCAGGTAGAACCTATTTATGTCAGTAATGTTGACGTATTAGCTGAATTAATGGCCGCACAATTAAAAGCTAATGACATGGTTATTACCCAAGGTGCAGGTAATATTGGCGTTATCGCTCGGCAATTAGTACAACACCCACAACTGAATTATTTACCTAACCCATTGTTAACAAAAGGGAAGAAATAGCATGAGTCAGATAACTAAAATAGCCGTACTCTACGGTGGTAATTCAGCCGAGCGAGCCGTGTCATTAAAATCGGGTATTGCCATAGGCAATGGGTTAACTCAAGCGGGTTTTGAAGTGATTTTATTTGACACTAAACAGCAGCCATTAACCGCATTACAAGCGCAACATATTGATTTAGCGTTTATTGCTTTGCATGGTCGCGGCGGTGAAGATGGTTGTATTCAAGGAGCATTGGAATATTTAGCTATTCCTTACACGGGTTCGGGCGTTTTAGGTTCGGCACTTTCTATGGATAAAATTCGTAGTAAGCAAATCTGGCAGGCAATGGGCCTACCAACAGCGCCTTTTTGTGTGGCTGAAAAAAATAGTTACCAGCAAACGGATGCTGCTAATTTGTTAGCTTCGTTATCAGGAAAGGTGATGATCAAACCCGCTAACGAAGGCTCTAGTATTGGTATGGCGATAGCAACCAATGTGGAGCAATTAAATCAAGCACTCATTGCCGCATTTAATTATGATCAGCAGGTTTTAGTTGAAGCGTGGATAGAGGGACCAGAATACACCGTCGGTATTTTAGGTGCTGAGGCGTTACCGGTTATTCATATGGAAACACCGCATGCTTTTTATGATTATCGAGCTAAGTATCAATCGAATACAACGCAATATCATTGTCCGTGTCATTTGTCAGTTGCAGAGGAACAAACCGTTCGAGAGTTAGCGTTGCAAGCTTTTAAAGCTACTGGTGCCCAAGGTTGGGGGCGAGTTGATCTGATGCGCGATCTTGCGGTAGCCGAGCAACAACAGCAATGGCGCTTATTGGAAGTTAACACCGTTCCGGGGATGACCGAAACGTCATTAGTGCCGAAAGCGGCTAAAGTTTATGGCTTAAATTTTAGTGAACTAGTACAAAAAATTGTCTTGCTAGCCACTGAAAATCAATATATTGAAAGTGTTAATTGATGAAAACCAAGGCGACCTCACTCGAAAATCAGTTGCCACCTGTGCATTGGGGCTTTTGGCTTGGATTGGTTTTTTTTGTAGTCGTGATTGTTGCAATTTTATCAAGCAGTTGGTTTATTACTGAGCAAATGGTGGTAAAGGATGATATGCCGATCAGCTCGTTAAATATTAGCGGTGAAATACGTTATACGCAAAGGCAAGATATAACGACCGCATTGGAAGATATTAACTTAACTAATTTTTTTCAAGTTAATGTAAATCAGGTACAGCAACAAATAACCCAATTACCTTGGGTTTATTCGGTCTCGGTTAGAAAAAAATGGCCGGATGAATTAAAAATTTATGTGGTTGATCAACACCCAATAGCGTTGTGGAATGGTGATTTTTTAATGAATCAATACGGTGAGGTGTTTCAGGCTGATTTAGCACGTTTAAAGCAGGAGCTACCGCAATTTTTTGGCCCTGAAGGTAGTGAAAATATCGCCTTAAAAAATTTCAATAATATTAATAAATTATTGAGTTATCGAGGCTTGTCCATTATTGAACTCGTTCTATCAGAACGTTTTGCTTGGCAGTTAACGCTTAATGATGGCGTGATGCTGAATTTAGGACGAGAAAATCGTTTTGAAAGAATACAACGCTTTATGGATTTGTACCCTGAAATCATTAAAAATAAATCGCATGACCAACAGGTAGATTATGTCGATTTACGTTACGACACGGGAGCGGCGGTAGGTTGGAAAACAGTGACAGAAAAAGCACGGCTTAAACCGCTAGCAAAATTGTTTATTATTAAAAAAACATTAAAAATAGAAGAGCTTACAATTCATGCCTAAAGTTATAGAAAGAAATTTAGTGGTCGGGTTAGATATCGGCACTGCAAAAATAACGGTGGTGGTCGGTGAAATAACACTAGACAACAAGTTAAGTGTAGTCGGCGTTGGTAATCAGCCTGCTCGCGGTATGGATAAAGGCGGAGTTAATGATCTGAATTTAGTGATCCAGTCGATCCAACGTGCTGTTAATGAAGCTGAATTGATGGCGGATTGTCGTATTGGTTCCGTTTATTTAGGCATTTCGGGTAAACATATTCGTTGTCAAAATGAAAATGGTATGGTGCCGATTAATGATCAAGAAGTGATCCAAGAAGATGTTGATAATGTTATTCATACCGCACGTTCAGTCCCTATTTCGGCAGAACGTCGTATGTTGCATGTTTTACCGCAAGAATACAGCATTGATTGTCAAGACGGCATTAAAAGTCCCATTGGCATGTCGGGTGTGCGCATGGAAGCAAAAGTTCATATTGTTACCTGTGCCAATGATATGGCAAAAAATATTGTTAAGTGCGTTGAACGTTGTGAGTTAAATGCCGATCAATTAATATTTTCAGCGTTAGCATCGAGTTACGCCGTACTGACTGACGATGAAAAAGAGTTAGGAATTTGCGTGGTCGATATGGGGGCTGGCACCATGGATATTTCAATTTTTACCAATGGCGCACTTCGCCATACGGCGGTTATTCCTGTGGCTGGCAATCAAGTGACCAGTGATATTGCAAAAATATTTCGTACCCCGCTTAGCCACGCTGAAGATATAAAAGTGCAATATGCTTGCGCATTAAGACAATTAGTTAGTATGGAAGAGAACATTGAAGTACCGAGTGTGGGTGGGCGACCTGCTCGGTCAATGTCAAGACATACCTTGGCTGAGGTGGTTGAACCCAGATACCAAGAGTTATTTGAATTGATTTATGAAGAGGTACGCGCTTGTGGTTTAGAAGATCAAATTGCAGCAGGGTACGTGCTTACGGGTGGTACTGCAAAAATGGAAGGTGTGGTTGAATTTGCAGAAGAAGTTTTTCAATTACCGGTGAGGATCGGCGAACCCATGGAAATTCAAGGGTTAAAAGAATATGTCAATGATCCAACTTACTCAACGGTTATTGGTTTGTTGCATTATGGCTTGCAAGCAAAAGAACAAGGAAGTACGGAGAAAAAAAGCAATGATGGCGTGAAAGATTTATGGACTCGCATTCATGCTTGGTTTAAGGGTGAATTTTAAACGATCAAACTGTTTTGTAGTATTTAAGTGGTAATTGCATCGAAAGTGCTGAGTTTTATTGATAGAATCAGCACCTTTATAAATTGCTTCTTAACTGAGTAACAAGACCAGCTTGAATGTTTCTAAATGTTACAAATTTAAAAGTTTTGGTGGAACAAAAGGCGGAGAAAATTAAGATGTTTGAATTAATGGAAGATCATAACGAAGAAGCAGTTATAAAAGTCATTGGTGTTGGTGGTGGCGGTGGTAATGCAGTTGAACACATGGTTTGTCAAACTATTGAAGGTGTTGAATTTATTACCGCGAATACTGACTCTCAAGCGCTGCGAAATTCGTCGGCAAATGTAACTTTGCAAATGGGCTGTGATGTTACTAAAGGATTAGGTGCGGGTGCTAATCCTGAAATTGGTCGGCGTAGTGCTGAAGAAGATAGGGAAACGATTAGGCAAACTTTACAGGGTGCTGATATGGTTTTTATTGCCGCAGGTATGGGCGGTGGAACAGGAACGGGTGCCGCTCCTGTGGTCGCTGAAATTGCGAAAGAAATGGGCATATTAACGGTTGCTGTAGTAACTAAACCGTTTCCTTTTGAAGGCAAAAAAAGGATGAACTATGCGGATCAAGGGATCGAGTTTTTGTCTAAGCATGTCGATTCATTGATCACTATTCCTAATGAAAAATTATTAAAAGTATTAGGCCCAGGTACTACCTTGTTAGATGCTTTTAAAGCGGCTAATAATGTTTTACTCGGTGCAGTTCAAGGTATTGCCGAGCTGATCACTCGTCCGGGTTTGATTAATGTCGATTTTGCGGATGTGCGCACCGTGATGTCTGAGATGGGTACCGCGATGATGGGATCAGGCATGGCTTCGGGTGAAGATCGAGCCGAAGAAGCTGCAGAAGCGGCGATCTCAAGTCCTTTACTTGAAGATGTTGATTTAGCGGGAGCACGCGGTATTTTAGTTAATATCACCGCAGGTATGGATATTAGTATTGACGAATTTGAAACCGTTGGTAATGCGGTCAAAGCGTTTGCTTCTGAAAATGCAACCGTTGTGGTTGGTGCGGTGATTGATCCTGAAATGACTGAAGACTTACGGGTAACGGTCGTTGCCACCGGTATTGGTGCTGAACGTAAACCTGATATTACCTTGGTTAATCAACCGGTACAAATGGAGCCGCAAGTTGTGGGTGGTGATTATATTGCAACCGCGCAAGTGGAAACCACGATTATTAGTGCAACGATGCCTGAAAGTAATGCCCAAGCAATACCTGCAAGTGAAATCGCACAAGATAATTATTTGGATATTCCTGCTTTTTTACGAAAGCAAGCCGATTAAACACCGGTCGAACCTTGTGAAAAATAGAGTAATAAAGCTAAAATAAAAGCCCAAATTTTTGAGTGGTTGATTTTGTTAGGCTTTTTTGTTAATTATTGCTATACTGTGCGCCCCGCATAATTTGTGGGTGGTTGATTTTGAGTAAAACCTGCAAAAGGTGTGTTAAAAGGTGACAGATGATTAAACAACGTACCATAAGAGAAAGTGTTTCCGCGACCGGTGTTGGTTTGCATAAAGGCGAGAAAGTACAAATTACGCTCCGCCCAGCCCCTGCAAATACTGGCATTGTTTTTCGTCGTGTTGACCTTGATCCAGTTGTTGATATTAAAGCAACACCGCAAGCTGTTGGTGAAACAACCTTATGTACCTGTTTGGTTAATGAACAAGGTGTGCAGATCTCCACCGTCGAACATCTGTTGTCTGCTGTCGCGGGTTTAGGTATTGATAATTTAATTGTTGATGTCGACTCTCCAGAAATTCCGATTATGGATGGTAGCGCCTTACCTTTTGTTTATTTGTTACAGTCGGTAGAGATTGAAAACTCAACTGTAGCAAAACGTTTTTTACGCATTATTAAGCCTGTTCGAGTTGAAGAAGGCGATAAGTGGGCAGAGCTATTACCTTATGAAGGTTTTCGAGTCAATTTTACCATTGAATTTGATCATCCGGTGATTGCAAATACCGCGCAATTTATGTCGATGGATTTTTCAAGCTGCTCTTTTATTAAAGAAATTAGTCGTGCTCGGACTTTTGGCTTTATGAAAGATATTGAATTTTTACGTTCACATAATTTAGCGTTGGGTGGAAGCCTTGAAAATGCAATTGTGCTTGATAAGTATCGAATGTTAAATAAAGATGCGCTGCGTTATGACGATGAGTTTGTCAAACATAAAATACTTGATGCGATTGGTGATTTGTACATGGGTGGCGTCAGTATTTTAGGTGAGCTGAATGCCTTTAAATCAGGTCATGCGCTGAATAATATGTTATTACGTGAGGTTTTTAAACGCGAAGATGCTTGGGAGTGGGTCAGTTATCCCAATGAAACTCAAGCGCCAATTTTGTTTCAACAAGAGATACCGCAGTATTTATAACCGCGCAGGTTGTCGTACTGGATTTTCTTTGGTTTTTAGGTGTAATTATCATTTAATGTAAGTCATCTGATTGCTTGTTTTTAGCTAATAGTGCCAAGCGATGTAACTTTTCTTTCAAACCTTGTGGCGCAGTTTTAGCAAGGTTTTCTATGTGCTCAGCGGCTTTATAGGAAATATAATGATCGCGGTGGTTAATGTTGGTGTTTTGCGGTGATGTCTTTGCGTAATACGGATTTACTTTTATTTCTATTTGATTGAACTGATTTTGAGATAATTCTTCGAGCGCTTTTGATATTTTTACTCGCTCAAATTGAAGTCGCTGACCCCAAACAGATGATTTTACTTCAATAACAATGGCTGATTGGCGAAAATTGGCGATTTGATAAGCTTCATCTGGAATATCAGGGCAAATTTGTCGTACAATATGCGCCAGTTGGGTCAAAAAATTGGTTTTTGCGGCGATTTGTGCCAAAGTGCCCGCTGGGGATTGCAATAATGCCGCTCTATCTATTGGCTGTTTTGTTTTTTTGCGCATAAAATGTTTTATCAATAAAAAAAGTAAAGTTTGTAAAAATAAGAGTAACGTAAATTAATTATGAGTTTAACATTACTGTATCGAGGAAAAAACGTTAGATTTTCAATGCAACTGAAAAAAGTGCATTGGTTGTCTGCTTTACTTAGTTTTGCAATTATTTCAGGTTTTATTGTTCATTTGTTTCTTTCTACCAATGATGTGCCAACGGCAATAAATACACAAACAGTATTAACCCCTAATTATTTATCTCAACCCTCCTTTGCTCAAAGCAGTTCAAATTCTCCGGATAGTGTGACCACCAATCGTAGTGCGCAGCAAAATACCGCGCAAAAAACAATTGCCTTAACGATGAAGCTTGCTGAACTGCAAAGCCAAGTATTGCGTTTAAATGCCTTGGGTGACCGATTGGCGTCTGATGCGAACATACCAGCAAAGGAATTTAATTTTAGTCAACTTCCGCCAAGTGGTGGGCCGATACAGGATTTGGTAGATTCAGCGCCCAAGTCTTTTGCACAGTTATTTGCGGATGTCTCCGCCATTGAACGACAGCTCACCCAAGGAGAAAAACAATTAAGAATGCTTGAATCTTTGGCATTGGGTCACCATATAGAAGAGAGTAGTTACCTGTCTGGGCGTCCAATAAAGCGAGGTTGGTTATCGTCATACTTTGGTATGCGTAAAGATCCCTTTAATGGTCGACCAGCAATGCACAAGGGGCTGGATTTTGCGGGCAAAGAGAATTCTGATGTCATTGCTACAGCCTCGGGTGTGGTTAGTTGGGCGTCAGAGCGTTATGGTTATGGCAATTTGGTAGAAATAAATCATGGCAATGGTTTAAGAACTCGCTATGGTCACAATAAAGAATTATTAGTTAAAGTGGGTGATGTCGTAAATAAAGGGCAAGTGATTGCTCACATGGGGAGTACGGGACGTTCGACAGGCCCCCATGTTCATTACGAAATATTACGCAAGAATGCACAAATAAACCCGCTGGCATTTGTTTATCGCAAAGCAAAATAGATAACATGGGTATAATAACAAGTTTCTGTGGTTGTTTTTATTAACAACCACTTTATTTTTAAGCGGAAGAATTCTTCCAATAGTTGGTTTTCATAAGATGTTTGCAAATTTATTAACAAAGTTATTTGGTAGTCGTAACGATAGATTACTTAAGCAATTAAACAAAGAAGTCGCTAAAATTAATGCTCTAGAGCCTGTTATTGAGGCGCTAAGTGATGAAGAATTAACCGCAAAAACGACTGAGTTTAAAGAACGACTCAAGCAGGAAGAAACACTAGATGACATTCTGGTTGAAGCATTTGCCGTGGTTAGAGAGGCGAGTATTCGTGTTTTTGGTATGCGTCATTTCGATGTGCAATTGATCGGTGGCATGGTCTTGAACGATGGTAAAATAGCAGAAATGCGTACGGGTGAGGGCAAGACGTTAACCGCCACCTTACCTTCTTATTTAAATGGTTTGTCAGGTAATGGTGTCCATATTATTACGGTTAATGATTATCTAGCCACTCGTGATGCTGATTGGGCGCGTCCTTTATTCGAATTTTTAGGAATGACGGTTGGTTGTAATACCGCGAATATGTCGGCGGAAGAAAAGCAAATTGCTTATAATGCCGATATTACTTACGGGACTAATAATGAATTTGGTTTCGATTACTTACGTGACAATATGGCGTTTTCTCCCGAAGATAGAGCACAACGGGTGCTTAATTTTGCCATCATCGATGAGGTGGATTCAATTTTAATTGATGAAGCACGAACACCACTTATTATTTCAGGTCAAGCAGAAGATAGCTCAGAACTTTACCGAGAGGTTAATACGGTTGTACCAACGTTAGAACAACAAGCCGAAGAAGATAAAGAAGGTGAAGAAAGCACCGGTGATTTTACCATTGATGAAAAAGCCAAACAGATTTATTTAACCGAACGCGGACAAATTCGCGTTGAAGAAATAATGCAAGAAAAAGACTTATTGCAACCGGGTGAGTCATTATATTCAGCCTCAAATATTTCGCTATTACATCATGTTATGGCAGCCCTACGCGCCCATAATCTCTTTCAAAAAGATGTTGATTATATTGTTAAAGACGACGAAATTGTTATCGTTGATGAACATACCGGTCGTACCATGGAAGGACGTCGTTGGTCAGAAGGTCTACACCAAGCGATTGAAGCTAAGGAAGGGGTAAATATTCAAAATGAAAATCAAACATTAGCATCGATCACCTTTCAAAATTATTTCCGTTTATACAATAAACTGTCGGGTATGACGGGGACGGCCGATACCGAAGCATTTGAATTTAGTCATATTTATGGTTTAGAAACGGTCGTTATTCCCACTAATCAACCAATGATCCGTGACGATAAAGCCGATTTGATTTATCTAACCAGTGAAGAAAAATTTGAAGCTATTCTTGAAGATATTAAAGCATGTGTCAAAACCGGTCAACCTATACTGGTAGGTACCATTAGCATTGAAACGTCAGAGTTTTTATCTGATTTTTTAAGAAAAGCAAAAATAAAACACAAAGTATTAAATGCTAAATTTCATCAACAAGAAGCTGAAATTGTTGCTGACGCGGGTAAAGTTGGCGCCGTAACTATTGCAACGAATATGGCAGGGCGAGGTACCGATATTGTTTTAGGTGGTAATTTAACGGCTATGTTAGCAAAATTAAAAAAACCAACGGCAGAACAAATTGAACATGTAACTGGGCTATGGCAAACAGAGCATAATAAAGTTGTTGAGTTGGGTGGTTTACATATTGTTGCAACTGAACGTCATGAGTCTCGCCGTATCGATAATCAGCTGCGTGGACGTTCTGGTCGTCAGGGTGATCCGGGTTCAACACGTTTTTACCTATCGATGGAAGATGGTCTGATGCGTATTTTTGCTTCTGAGCGCATTGCAAATATGATGCGAAAATTAGGCATGGAGCATGGTGAAGCAATTGAACATCCTTGGGTAACTCGTAGTATTGAAAATGCTCAGCGTAAAGTTGAAGGACGCAACTTCGATGTTCGTAAACAATTATTAGAATTTGATGATGTTGCCAATGATCAACGTAAAGTTATTTATGAGCAACGTAATGAATTGCTTGATGAAGGTGATATTAACGAAACCATTGTGGCTATTCGAGCTGATGTTATTGACAGCGTGATCAGTATGCATATTCCACCAGAGTCGATTGAAGAAATGTGGGATATTACTGGGTTAGAAGAGCATCTCAAAGGTGAAATGACAATCGAGTTACCCATAGCACAATGGCTTGCTGATGATGATAAGTTACACGAAGATACCTTGCGTACTCGTATTTTAGCCGAAGTTGAACAAGCCTATAGTGACAAAGAGCAAACCGTGGGCGTTGAGGTGTTACGTCAATTTGAAAAAGCGGTGATGTTGCAAAGCCTTGATACTCTGTGGAAAGAACATTTAGCGGCAATGGATCATCTGCGTCAAGGTATTCATTTACGTGGTTATGCACAAAAAAATCCTAAACAAGAGTACAAACGCGAATCTTTTGAAATGTTTTCTGAAATGCTAGATAACTTAAAAAATGATGTGGTGAGTATTTTATGTAAAGTGCAAATTCATGCTGAATCAGATGTTGAAGCGGTCGAAGAGCAAACTCGTAAAGCGGATGAAGCCCCTAAAGAATTTACTCATGAAAGCAGCGATCAACATGAGGTGATCCGTCAGCAACCTCGCATTGGACGTAATGAACCTTGTCCTTGTGGTTCTGGTAAAAAATACAAACAGTGCCATGGAAAATTAACGTAATTTAACTACTAATGTTGATTGCTCAGGCACTCTTATTGAATTTGCTATGATGGCTAAAATAATTCATGTTGCGGTTGGCGTTATTTACGATGAACAACGATTTTTTATTACCAAGCGAAAACTTGATAGTCATCAGGGTGGCAAGTGGGAATTTCCGGGCGGAAAAGTTGAGGCAGATGAAACGGTTGCACAAGCCTTAGCCCGCGAACTTAAAGAAGAAGTTAATATAGATGTTTTAGCTTGCCAGCCATTAATGAAAATAGAGCATGATTATCAAGATAAAAAGGTATTGCTTGATGTCTTTATCGTCGATAATTTTTTGGGTGAGCCGCAAGCTATGGAAGGGCAGCAACAACAATGGTGTTCGTTAGCCGCGTTAACACATTTAAGCTTTCCGGCCGCAAATTTGGCCATTATTGCTAAGTTACAGCAATGCTATTCAGGCTCGACAAAAAATTTATGATGTAATAAAAACTCATCCTCTAAAGCATCCAGCATTTCTTCACTGATCTCAGTTTCTCCTTGAATTGGTTGAGATATTTTATGACCTTCATCGGCCCATTCACCTAAATCAATAAGTTGACATCGTTTCGAACAAAAAGGACGAAAGGTGTTTTCAGTTTGCCATGGTACTGGTTTTTGGCAATTAGGGCAGGATACGATTAAGCTCATGGTGTACTCGGGTTAACGGTAATTTCAACGCACAGCTATTATAAAAAAGTGCTCGTGAAGAAGCTAGCGTTTATTAAGTGAGTTTTTTGATCTTAATGGCGGTTAACAGCGAGCGAGCTGAAAGCAGGTGGCTTGGTTTGAATAGCGTTTGCCCGTTTCTTTGCACGGTAGCATAAAACGAATGGAATAACGAAATTTATTACCACTGACGGTGGGATAATAAGGCGTTTTGGCTGCAAGTTGAATACGCAACAACAAAACACCTTCACCACTATCTTGATAAAAACCACTGTCAGCAGAAATAGTCTTAAATTCAGCTCGCATGCGCAAAAACTTAAGTACTAGCGCCAAACTTTGTTCAATAGTCGCCAGTAAATCCAGCCATTGGCTTATGTCTTCAGCAATTTTGCCACTGCTCAGGTTTAACCAATATTGCAACTGTGGTAGGTCAAATAAACAACTGCCACCTTGAATGGCAAA